>NZ_JAQIBB010000002.1:0-56649 GCF_027920745.1 Gallibacterium faecale
AATTCAGTCCTTAAAATAACAGTCTAACTTTTCGGGGTCAGATCAAAATCTTGTTGTGCTTTTTTTTCAATTTTTAATTCAAGTGTCCCAGTTTCATCTTCAAATAAATAACGTTTGTCATCAATACGGCTAATAATCTTGCCTCGTAATTTCACTGTACTATAGCGTTCAGCTTGTATAGTTTGTGCAACAGTATGTGTAGGTTCGACTGCATATACTTGCAAACTAAACAATGCAGCCGTTAATACAATAATTGAAAGCAATGTTTTCATTTTATATCTCCAATTTAGTTCTAACACTATGCACAATACCATCCAACCACGCTTGATGCCCATTAATCATTGGATTTGGTACTGTTTTTGCCAATACTTTCGCTGGCTCACCAATTTGGGATTCTTGTGTCAAAATACGGATTCTACCGCCATCAAGCTCTTCTATTAACCAAGCATGAATCACATCTAAGCGTTGATCTGTTCCCAACTCGCCATCCCAGCCATGCCAAGATATACGCCCTGGTTGCCCATTACTTGGCGCAACATACTCTGTAATTTCCGCCTCTATTGGGAATCCAAATGTTCTAAAGAAGAAACGTGCAGCAGGATATAATTTACTATCTTGATAATCATCATAAAAATGAATATCTGCTACATTACTATAATAAAGTGGCCAATACTTCGTATCATTTAAGTATTTCCATACTTCATCAATATTCATACCGGCAACAATAACTTCATTTGAACAAAAATTATCGGTAAATCCTGGTGTATAGCCTTTTGGCCAATTAATTGAACTTTGCATAAAACCTCTTAGTTACTAATATTATTCTATTGAATGAATAGTATAATTAGCGATTACACACAAGTTAAATTGACTATTACAATATTCAATATCACAAAGATGATTATTAATTAGAGGTTGATATGAAAAACTTACGTACTCTGGATTTAAATCTACTCAAAGCCTTTAATGCTTTAATTGAAGAAAAAAGTGTCAGTAAGGCAGCGAAAAAACTCGCTGTTAGCCAACCAGCAATGAGTGGCATATTAACGAGATTACGAGATAGTTTTGATGATCCATTATTTGTTAGAGTACAACGAGGCGTTCAGCCAACGAATCGTGCATTAGAATTAGCGCCAAGAGTAAAAAATCTTTTAATGGAAGCAGAATTACTCCTTAAACCGAGTGTTTTTGATCCGCAAACTGCAACAATGACGGTTAGATTCGTTTGTACTGATTATGCTATGCGTGCTGTCATCGCTCCATTCTTACAACGATTAAAACAACAAGCACCTCACATTAAGGTGGCGGTTTTAGCGATTATTGATAGCACCATTCAAAAACAGTTAGAACAAAATATTATTGATTTTGCGATTGTAACGCCTGATTTTAAAGCACCAGATATCTATGCTAAACATTTATACGATGAACAATATGTGTGTGCTGTTCGCAAAGATCATCCAATTGCTAAACAATCTAAATTATCACTTAAACAATTTTGCCAATTAGAACAAGCCTTAGTTTCATATCATGGTGGTAGCTTTTCAGGTGTTACTGATGAAGCATTAGCTAAGCAAGGTTTACAACGAAATGTTACTCTTTCTGTACAAAATTTTATTGTATTACCTGAAATTCTACAGAATAGTGATTTACTTGCCGTGGTTCCAAAACGCTTAGTTCATCATTTAGATAATATTAAATTATTTGAACCACCACTCCCCATCGAGGGATTTACTAAATGCTTAGTCTGGCATAAAAGAACCCATTACGATCCTGCTTTCCAATGGTTGAGAGAAAAAGTGATTGAGGTATGTAGAGAACAGGTTTAATTATTTTTATTCTTAGTGTTGATATGCTATGTAATGTACTTTTAGGCGTAATGGACAAATTGGATGCTAAAAACTTCTGAAAAGCTTATCATGAAAGGCTTTTAGATAGGTCAAAGGCTTTGAATACAAAAAATGCTTTTTCTGTGGCTCAAATCGAGTCAAAAAGAATGGCACTCGCAACCATAAACAACGTTACAAATGTTCGGATTGTCATCGTCAATTTGACGGTGGCAATCGCATCAATTCTCACGAAATTTGGCTAGCCTACACACAAGGCAAGCAAACCATCAAGCAACTTGCCATTCGTTATCATTGCAACGAAAAGACCATCAGACGACACTTAGATAAAGTCCAAATCACGCTAAAAACCCCGACATCAATCGCTGTTAATTTACTGATGGATACCACCTATTTCGGACGGGAATACGGCATCATGGTTTTTGCAGACAGCCGAACGCAACAAATACTTTTTATCAAAACAGTTGAATACGAAACCAATCAACACTATCTTGCAGGCATTCAATACCTAAAATCACAGCACATTGAAATACAAAGCATTATTTGCGATGGACGACGTGGATTAACCACATTATTGCCTGATATTCCTGTACAACTTTGTCAATTCCACCAAGTACAACGCATCATCCACTACCTATCGCGTCATCCTAAAGATCCTGCACCACAAGCACTGTTAGCCCTCACATATCGAATGAAAAATTGTACAGAAAAAGAATTCAAACAAGGCTTGAAACAATGGTATCAACAACACAAAGAATATTTAAATGAACGTAGCATCAATTTAGAAACAGGTAAAACGTGGTATACCCATAAACGTCTGAGAACGGCTTATTTCAGTTTAAAACGAAATATACCGTTGTTATTTCAATTTGAGCAATATTCGGAGTTGAATATTCCCAAAACCACAAATTACTTAGAAGGTCTATTTGGAGATTTAAAGAACAAATTGAGATGCCATCAAGGGTTAAAGAAGGAACGTAAGATAAAGTTTATTCAGGATTATTTGATGAGTAAAAATGACTTTTAGCCTCCAAAATGTCCATTAGGAGGCTGTTTTATGATTGTAGCCTCCATTTTGTCCATTACTCCTACTTTTATTAATTCTGACAAATAAAAAGTGTTCCCCTCATCCATAAAAAGAAGAACACTTAGTATTTTTAGCTATTTATAAATTTACTTAATCAACTGCTTCGCTTCTGCAATCGCTTCTGCAACGCGTTGTAGTGATACGCCACCTTTTGCACAACGTTTATTCAAACAAGATTCTAATGAAAGAATCGCGTAAACATCTTCGCTGATAACATCACTAAAACGTTTAAATTCATCAACACGTAACTCTTCTAGTGCTTTTGATTTACTAATTGCATAAACCACTGCTTCGCCAACAATATGGTGAGAATCACGGAATGGAACGCCTTTTGCTACGAGATAATCTGCTAATTCTGTCGCATTAGAATAGCCTTTTAACGCTGCATTACGTGTTTTTTCGTGGTGGACTTTAATATCTTCTAACACTAATGCCGCCATATCCAAGCAAGCGTGCCAAGTATCTAAAGCATCAAAGATACCTTCTTTGTCCTCTTGCATATCTTTGTTATAAGCAAGTGGTAAGCCTTTGACCGTTACTAACATTCCATTCAATGCGCCAATAACTCGCCCAGCTTTACCGCGAATTAATTCGCACGCATCAGGGTTTTTCTTTTGTGGCATTAACGACGAACCAGATGTTACGCGATCCGAAAGTTCAAGGAAATTTGCTTCACCGCTATTAAAGATAATTAAATCTTCAGCATAACGAGAAAGATGTACCATACTTAATGATGCAGTAGCTAACAGTTCAATAATATGGTCACGGTCAGACACACTATCCAAACTATTACGTGTTGCACGGGTAAATCCCAAATCTTTCGCTAATTGTTCACGATCTACTGCATATGCGGTACCAGCCAACGCCCCAGAACCTAAAGGACAGGTATCCAAACGGCGATAAGCATCCGCTAAACGTGAATAATCGCGCTCTAACATCTCAAAATAAGCCATACACCAATGTGCAAACGAAACAGGTTGTGCCCGTTGTAAATGGGTATAACCTGGCATCACGGTATTTTGATGATTTTCTGCGGTAAAAATCAGTTGGCTTTGTAGATGGCGGATTGCTTGTTGCAGTGAAGTAATTTCTTGTTTACACCATAATTTAATATCTAAAGCGACCTGATCGTTACGGCTACGTCCTGTATGGAGTTTTTTACCAAGATCACCGACTTTCTCAATTAGTTTACTTTCAACCCAACTGTGGATATCTTCTGCATCATCTTGCAAAATCATTTCAGGGTTATTTGCTACGCTTTCTTTTAATTCAAGCAATGCGGCTTCAACTTGTTTTTGTTCTGCTGCCGTAAATACATTGACGCTAACTAATGCCTTTGACCAGCCAATCGAACCATCAATATCCTGCTGTGCCAAACGATAGTCAAAACGTAATGAGTCATTAAAGGTTTTAAAACGTTGATCTGCCGCTTGTGTAAAACGACCGCCCCAAAGTGCCATAATTACCTCAATAAAAAATGAAACCGCCACTAAATGGCGGAAGTTAATTTAAACCAAAGCCTTGCTAATTAAGGCTGAATTCTTGTACCAATACATTGACCTGCAAATAAATCAGCCAGCTTTTCTGGTTTCTTCCAATTTGCAATCTCTACTGGTTGATTTAATGCTTGCGCAGCGACTAGTGCTGCTTCAACTTTGACAATCATACCATCTGTAATAACTTGATCATCTATTAATTGCTGAATTTGTGATGAATTTAACGCTGGGATCAGATTTTTTTGTTTATCTAAGACACCATCAACATCAGAAAGCATCACTAAATCCCCTTGCAATAGTGTTGCAATCGCTGTTGCAGCCTGATCCGCATTAACATTCATTAAACGCCCTGCTGGATCAATCGCAATAGAACTGATGATCGGTAAAAAACCACTTTCTAATAAGCTGGTTAATAATGTTTGTTGTGCTGGTGCAACTTTTGCTACATGACCTAACTCAGGATCAAGCTGTGTCGCTACGGTTAAATCACCATCTCCTAAACTGATGCCAACTGCATTTAATCCTGCCACTTTTGCCGTTGCTACTAATTTTTTATTTGCAATACCTGCTAATGCGCCAGTAATAATTTCCACTTGATCAGGTGGAGTAACACGTAATCCCTGCTTTTTGCGGACAGGTAATTGCAAACGTTGCATTAATTCATCAACAATACAGCCGCCACCATGCACAATAACAATTTCACGTTGTTGTGTTTGTTTAAATTTAGCTAAGGTAGTAAGTAAATTTTCCATTGCTTGCGGTGTATCTAATAATGCACCGCCAACTTTAATGATTAATGGTTTCATTGTTAAATCAAGCCTAAGGTTGGATTAAAGCCATAACGAATATTCGCACATTGTACTGCTTGTGCTGCCGCACCTTTTAATAAGTTATCTTCTGCACCCACCACAATAATATGTTGATCTTGTACTGCAAACGCAATATCACAATAAGGGGTAAATTCTACTGCTTTGATACTTGGGAAGCCTTTATCATAAACCCGTACTAACGGTTTATCAGTATAAGCTTGAACAAAAGCTTGCTTTACCTGTTCTGCGGTAACACTTGCTTTTAATTTTGCAGTAATGGTTGCCAAAATCCCACGTTTAAAATTGCCCAAATGCGGAGTAAAAATCACTTCTCGCCCTAAATGGGTAGCAATTTCTGGTTGATGACGATGAGTGAATACGCCATACGGATTTAAACTCACTTCACAAAAACTGGAGGTTAAACTCGCTTTACGTCCAGCGCCACTCACACCACTCACCGCATTAATAACGGGAACTTGGACTTCGTCTAATAAATCATTCACAATTAATGGTTTTAAGCAGAGTTGGGATACTGTTGGATAACAACCAGCAACCGCAATCAGGTCTGACTGTTGGATCAGCGCTTCATTCCATTCTGCCAAACCATAAACCGCTTTCTCCAACAAGTCAGGATATTGATGTTCAAAGCCATAAAATTTAGTATAAAACGCTGCTTGATTAACACGATATGCTCCAGATAAATCAAACACTTTACAATTATGCGCAAGGAAAACTGGGGCAAGTTGATGACTTACTTCATGTGCTGTTGCTAAAAAGACACAATCCGCCATCTGTGCAAGCGTGGTTAAATCTTCTGGTAAAGGCTGCAATACCAAATCAACCACACGTTTTAGTTGTGGATAAATCTCTGAAATAGGTTTATCTTTATCCAGACTATTTGCCGAAACATATAGCCCACAAAGTTCAAAATTAGGGTGTTTGACAAGAATGTTTGCGAGTTCAGCCCCTGTGTAGCCACTCGCACCAATGATGAGTGTTTTTAGCATAATTTCATAAAATAGTGATTAATTATGCTAATATTTTGCATAATTATTTTATTTGAATCAATGTTTATTTGAGGTAACCATGGCAAATCTTCCAGATTTTCTTTCTTTATATTCACAACTTATCGAAATTCCGACCATTAGTAGTACAGATAATCCTCAATTAGATCATAGTAATAAACCACTAATCGAAAAATTAGCTAACTGGCTAACAGACCTTGGTTTTAAAGTTGATATTTTGCCAATCGAAGGTTCTAACAATAAATACAATTTGTTGGCAACTTATGGCAGTGGCGAGGGTGGTTTGCTATTAGCAGGTCATACAGATACTGTGCCATTTGACGCTGGACGCTGGCAATTTGATCCTTTCAAATTAACAGAACAAAATGGGCGTTTTTATGGTTTAGGTTCTGCTGATATGAAAGGATTCTTCGCCTTTATCGTGGATACATTACGCGATATGGATTTAAGCAAACTGCAAAAACCTTTACGTATTCTCGCTACTGCGGATGAAGAAACTACGATGTTAGGAGCAAGAACTTTCGCTAAACACGCTGAAATTCGCCCTGATTGTGCAATTATTGGCGAGCCAACTTCATTACAACCTGTCCGCGCTCACAAAGGGCATTTTGGTGATTCGGTTACTGTGATTGGTCGCTCTGGTCACTCTAGTGATCCTGATAAGGGAATTAACGCAATCGAAATTATGCATCATGCGACAGGGCATCTAATGCAGCTACGTAATGAATTAAAAGAGAAATTCCATAACGACTTTTTTGCCGTGCCTTATCCGACCTTAAACTTTGGTTCTATTCACGGTGGGGATGCGGTGAATCGAATCTGTGGTTGTTGTGAATTACAGTTTGATATTCGCCCATTACCGAATATGGGATTAGAGTCATTAGATGAAATGATTCAAGAAAAGCTGCAACCACTGTTTGAACAATACGGAGATTTACTACAAATAAAACATCTGCATGATGGTATCCCTGGTTATGAATGTTCACATAAAGCAGAAATTGTTGCAGTGGTAGAAAAATTATTAGGTAAGCCTTGTGTTTCTGCCAATTATTGTACTGAGGCACCGTTTATTCAACAGCTTTGCCCAACATTAGTTTTAGGCCCAGGCTCTATTGAACAAGCACACCAACCTGATGAGTTTTTAGCTGCTGAATTTATTCAACCAACCAGAGATTTATTAAAAAAATTAGTACAACATTTTTGTGCTTAAACTCTTAACTAAGGCGGTAAATACAAAATTACCGCCTAACTAGTTGCCAACAAAATTAAGAAGTAGAAAAATATTACGCTTTTATTGACCACTCAAGTTAAAAAATTATGTTAGATATTGTCCTTTATGAACCTGAAATCCCACAAAATACAGGGAATATAATTCGTCTTTGTGCCAACTGTGGCTTCCGTTTACATTTAATCCACCCTCTTGGCTTCCAATGGGATGATAAAAAATTACGCCGTTCCGGCTTGGATTATCACGAATTTACAACTATTAAACATCACCAAAACTATGCGGAGTTTCTTGCTACCGAAAAACCAAATCGTCTATTTGCGTTAACTACCAAAGGTGGCCCAGCTCACAGCCAAGTTCAATTTCAGCTAGGTGATTACTTAATGTTTGGCCCAGAAACCAGAGGCATACCAATGGATATCTTGAACGCGATGCCGATTGAACAGAAAATCCGTATTCCTATGTGTGCGAATAGTCGTAGTATGAATTTATCAAATTCAGTGGCAGTAACCGTTTACGAAGCTTGGCGGCAGCTTGGCTATCAAGGGGCAATTAATCTTTATCAGGAATCCTAATGAACGCTTTCTTACATGGTATTTTTGTCACAGGCAGTTTAATTGTAGCAATCGGAGCACAAAATGCCTTTGTATTAAAACAAGGATTATTAAGACAACATGTTTTTGCTGTCGCCCTAGTCTGTTTTTTGTGTGATGTGGTGCTATTTTGTCTTGGCGTGTTAGGCTTAGGTTCATTTATTAGCCATCATCATACTGCTGCCGTTGCATTAGCCTTTATCGGCGCTGGTTTTTTATGTATTTATGGCTTACGGGCATGGCGTAGTGCCTATCGCGGCAATGCAAGTTTACAGCTCGACTCTGGTGCAAATACTGCATCATTAACCAAAACAATTTTACTGACACTCAGTGTTACCTTACTCAATCCGCACGTTTACCTTGATACTGTGGTTATTATTGGTGGCATTGCGGGTACATTAGCTTGGCAAGAAAAAATCGCCTTTTTAATAGGTGGACTTTGTGTTTCTGCAATTTGGTTTTTCAGTTTAGCATATGGAACTCGCTTTCTTATCCCACTATTTAAAAAGCCATTTACTTGGCGTGTATTAGATTTTGTGATCGGTGCGATTATGCTAATGATTGCTTGGGGATTATTTCAATATGGAATGACGCTGTTACCAAGCTAATTCTCGACTTTTTGTAACAAATAGGGCTATAATCGCAAAGTTTTTTACTTAACTTTTTTCATTAGAAGGAATATACAATGGGTTTAAAAAATGTACCTGCTGGTAAAGAATTACCAGATGATATTTATGTTGTAATCGAAATTCCAGCAAATTCAGATCCAATTAAATATGAAGTAGATAAAGAGTCTGGTGCATTATTTGTTGACCGTTTTATGGCAACTGCAATGTTCTATCCAGCAAACTATGGTTACATCAATAACACACTTTCTTTAGATGGCGACCCTGTGGATGTATTAGTCCCAACACCATATCCACTTCAACCAGGTTCAGTTATTCGCTGCCGCCCAGTAGGCGTATTAAAAATGACTGATGAATCTGGTCAAGATGCCAAAGTAATTGCTGTACCACATAGCAAATTAACTAAAGAATATGACCACATCAAAGATGTGAATGATATTCCTGCATTATTAAAAGCACAAATCCAACACTTCTTTGAAAGCTACAAAGCATTAGAAGCAGGTAAATGGGTGAAAGTTGATGGATGGGAAGACGTTGCTGCTGCACGTGAAGAAATCCTAGCTTCATTTGAACGTGCGAAAAAATAATTAATTTTTAGCCTATAAAAAACCGTTATACCTCACGGAAATAACGGTTTTTGTTCTCTGACACTCACTAAAAAATCATTATTCTGTTTTTAATGTTTCATAAGCATCTAATACACGTGCAGAATAAACCATTGCTGCACCTGCATTCATCGCCACAGCAACACCTAAAGCAGCAGCAATCTCTTCTTGAGTACAACCTGCTTTAATCGCTGCGTCAGTATGTACATTAATACAACCATCACAACGAGTTGTTACTGCGCACGCTAAAGAAATTAATTCTCTGGTTTTTGCATCTAATGCACTTGCTTCACCTGCTTTACTTAAGGTTTGATAACCTTTCATTGTATCTGGTGAAAGTTTGCTGAAGATACCTAAACGGCTCATTAATTGAGTACGATATTTTTTCCAATCTAACATAATTTTCTCCTCATAAATTCATTGTTATCTCGATTTAACGCAGGCTATTTTGCACCTTTCCTATAAGACTATAAAGATGTTAGAATCGCAAAAAACTACGTTATCATCTCATTTAAAGTTATGGATAGTATTGATCATTTCCTAGAATTATTAGATATCAAAACGTCTATTGATGTGTTTTGCAGTTTCAAAGCACCTTATTTAATTGAACATCAGCAAGCTGAAAAAGGTACTGCTTATTTTCATTTATTGTTGGAGGGAAGTTGCGATATGCATTCCGCACAACAGACCTATCATCTACAAGCAGGTGATTTTTGTCTATGGACACAAGGTGGAAAGCATCATATTGGTCATCAAGCTTCTCAAGAACCTTTACAGTTAGAACAGCAAAACGGCATTTTATATCGACACAACTGTACAACCGATCCTACGCTACAAATGTTATGCGGACATTATCAAGCGACCAACCACGCAGCCGCTGGCTTACTGAAGCTATTACCAGAACCGTTAATCGTTTCATTAAAAGATATTCCCCAATTACAAGCGTTATCGAGTTTGATTCATCAAGAGGCTTTAGCTCGCCATTTAGGCAGTGCAACTGCAATTAAAGCGATGTGTGAATTATTATTGCTGTTTGCCTTACGTCATTTAACTGAATTACCGCAACAACAAAATCTGATCGGGCTATTTTCTGATCCCGCATTAAGTAAAGTGATGACGACCATTCTGGAAGATCTTTCAATTTCTTATACTACCGAAGAGCTTGCTAATATCGCTTATCTTTCCCGTGCCACATTTGCACGGAAATTTCATCAGGCAACCGGTATGGGTATCCAAACATTAATTCGGATTTTACGGATGTCTCTTGCCGCAAAATTATTAATGCAATCTCATTTAAGCCTGACACAAATTATGGAAAAAGTTGGTTACCAATCCGAAACGGCTTTTCATGATGCGTTCAAGGCACAATTTGGCATCACACCAGCCCGTTACCGCAAAAGGTTACAAATAAATGCTTAAATTGTTAAATCTTTGCTATTGATCTTTGTAATAAAAAACGAAATGATAGCCACTATGGCAACTATTTCTTATTCATCACAAAATAGGAGAATCTACTATGCTCACTCTTTCGCCAACATTAAAACGTACTTTAACTGCGTTATGTATGACGATTTTATTAGCTAGCTGTGCAGATACCCGTTCAATTAATCAATCTTCTGCTAACCAATATCATCAAGCCATTACTGCAGAAAGAGGCAAAGGAACTGTTGATACAACCTCAACAACAGCAAAACGTGTTCACCGTATTTTTAGCAAAATGGTACCTTATGCTCGCCAATACAATAAAACCGGCGTACCATTTGATTGGGAAATTACTGTAATTAAGTCTAATGAGCTTAATGCTTGGGCAATGCCGGGTGGAAAAATGGTGTTTTATACCGGTTTAGTCAATAAATTAAATCTAACTGATGATGAAATTGCCGTAGTCATGGGGCACGAAATGGCTCACGCTTTACTTGAACACGGTAAAAGCCAAGCAAACCGCCAAACAGCAGTATCTATTGCCGCTGTAATCGCTATGGGAGCTTTAGCCTCTCAAGGTATCAGTGCTGGGACTTCGCAAGATTTAGTTGGTAGTGTAGCTGACCTTGGGATTATGAAACCTTTCTCACGTAGTGCTGAAAGTGAAGCTGATGAATTGGGTTTAATGCTAAGTGCACAATCTGGTTTTAATCCACAAGCCGCACCAAATTTATGGGATAAAATGCAAAAAATGAGTAATGGCGGTTCTATTCCAACCATTTTTTCTACTCACCCAAGCGATAAATCTCGTAAAGAAAACTTAGAACGTCTTATGCCAAAAGCAATGGAGCTCTATACAGCTTCAACGAAAGCAAGATAATAATTAAATATAAAATAGGAAGAAAATATGCAAAAACAACGCCTCGCCATACCCGGAATTATTTTCGGTTGTGTGGTGTTTGGTTTGGGCAGCTTAATTGTTGCCCATGTACCGGTCGGGGCTTATGCTATCGCTTTTTGGCGATTAGCAATCGCCGCAGTCATCTTTTTCATTTTGGCAATTAGTTTTAAACAGCGTATGCCAACCTCTCGTAAAGCTATCGCTTTTGCCCTGCTTGCTGGTGTATTTTTAGCGTTCGATCTGGCGTTATGGCATGAAAGTGTTTACGCCGTTGGCCCCGGTATTTCCACCTTACTAAACAGCCTGCAAATTTTCTTTCTGACAGCAATTAGTTTTCTCTATTTCAAAGAAAAACAATCATTCATGCAGTTGGTCAGCCTCTGTTTAGCCATTATTGGAGTTTATTTGATTACTGGCAGTGAATTTTCTTATAACGACAATGCTTTATGGGGGTTCATTAGCGGTATTCTGTCTAGTTTATTCCTTGCCTTATCAATGGTGTTTATTCGTAAAACTCACGAGGTCGAACAGACATCGACTTACCCTATGATGCTATTAATTAGTATTGGCGGAATGGTTGCATTAATTCTACCGGCGCTACTATTGAATGCGGATAACCTCTATCCAACTACTGCTCTAGATTGGTTCTGGGTGTTTGTATATGGCGCGGTAATGCAATGTTTTGCTTGGGGGATGATTGCCTATTGCGTACCATTACTTTCCCTTGCCTTAACTGGGTTATTGCTTCTCTCTGAACCTATTGCTGCTTTAGTAATTGACTATTCTGTGTTAGATAAACCAATTAATTTAATTCAATGGAGCGGTGCAGCTATTACTATGTTTGCAATCTATCTTGGTTCCGTTTCCTCACAACCACGCAAAGCAAAAATTCGCCGTATTAAGAGAAAGCATTAACATTGATGACTGAATTCACCTCGATCAAAAGGGGCGAATTTCTCTGTGGATAACCCAACTTTCCAAACTCAAATATTCATATTTTGGAATAAACTTAAGTTATCAGGGATCAAAAACACGGTTTCACCCACTTTAAATTGTTCCGTTTGCAGTTTTTCTTTGGTTAATAGCACTTCTATCGGCTGTTCACTTTGTGCACTCATAATCTCAATTCGCGCTAAAAATCCAATAGAATAAATATGTACTATTTCCCCTTTCGCTAAAGCATTTTCTGCAGAACGAGAAAGCGTTAATTCATATGGGCGTACATACGCAACCGTATCGCCATTCGTAGTTGCTGTTTGTTGTTTCGTTAAGCGATGCGCGAATTCACCGACAATAAAATTCTCTTGGTCTAATACCCCACGAAACACATTACTATCCCCCACAAATGAATTCACAAATTGGCTTTGTGGCGCATGATAAACTTGTTCTGGTTGATCGACTTGTTCAATTTTCCCTTGATTCATCACCACAATGCGATCAGCTACTTCTAATGCTTCTTCCTGATCGTGCGTAACAAAAATACTGGTGATATTTAGTTCTTTCTGTAATTGAGCTAACCAGCGGCGCAACGTTTTGCGTACTTGTGCATCTAACGCAGAAAAAGGTTCATCAAGTAATAATACTTCCGGTTTTACCGCTAAAGCACGAGCTAACGCAACACGCTGGCGTTGACCACCTGATAACCGATCTGGATAGCTCTGTGCAAATTTCTCTAATTGCACTAAGCGTAATAACTCCATCACTCGTTGTTCAATTTCCGCAGCGGATAAACGCTGTTTACGCGGTTGGATACGCAATCCAAAGGCGACATTTTCAAAAATAGTTAAATGGCGAAACAACGCATAATGCTGAAAAACAAATCCAACTTTACGCTCTTTTGCGCTTAAATGGCTAACTTCTCGTCCTGAAAATAAGATATTGCCACTATCCGCAAAATCTAATCCTGCAATAATCCGCAATAAGGTCGTTTTACCACACCCACTTGGCCCTAATAACGCCGTAAATTCACCTTGCGGAAATTCTAAATTAATCTGAGATAATGCTGTAAATTGTCCAAACGTTTTATTTAAATTTTCAATCCGAATTGTCATAACAACCTCTTAATTCTGACTCAATGCGACCGCTTTACGTTTTTGCCAATAGACAATTCCGTGTTGTGCTAATAGTGTAAAAAGTGCCATTGCTGCTAATAACGAGGCACAAGCAAATGCCGCTGTAAATTGATATTCGTTATAAAGAATTTCGATATGCAAAGGGATAGTATTCGTCAAATTGCGGATATTGCCAGACACAACACTGACAGCACCAAACTCGCCCAACGCACGTGCATTCGCTAAGATTACGCCATATAACAATGCCCATTTGATTTTAGGTAAAGTAATTTTGAAAAAGATTGTCCAGCCTGATGCCCCCAGCGTTAAACCTGCTTGCTCTTCTTGGTTACCTAAGGTTTTTAACGTTGGTAATAAAGATTTCACCACTAATGGAAAGGTAACAAATAAGGTAGTCAAAATAATACTTGGTAAGGCAAAAATTACCTCGATGCCATGATCAATTAACCACCCTCCAAATAATCCATTGACACCAAATAGCAACACAAACATTAACCCCGCAACAACTGGAGAAATAGCTAACGGTAAATCAATTAATGCGCCTAGTAAGGCTTTACCTTTAAAATCAAAGTTAGCTAATAACCATGCCATCATTAAGCCAAAAAATAGATTGAGCGGTAATACAATCGCAATCACCATTACGCTTAATAAGATCGCATTTCGTGCTTCTACTTCTTGTAAGGACTCAACAAAAATATGCCAGCCTGCCTGCAAGCCATAGTAAAAAATACTGAATAAAGGCACGAGTAATACCAAGCCTAAAAACAGGAAACTCAAAGTTAAACAGAGATAACGTTGCCAGTGAAAAACTGAATTTTGCATACAAACTCCTATTTACTGACAAAATGACGACTTAAATAGTTTTGCCCAGTATTGAATAACAACAGCACGGCAAACGAAAATACCAACATCACAAAGGCAACAGCTGCTGCGCCTTGCACATCATAAATATCTAACTTAGACATAATCATTAAAGGCACGATTTCAGACACCATTGGGATATTGCCAGCAATAAAAATCACCGAACCATATTCACCTAACGAACGTGCAAATCCCATACCAGCACCGCTTACCATTGCTGGATAAAGCGTTGGTAATAATACTTTATGAAAAGTTTGCCAACGGCTTGCCCCTAGAATATGTGCTGCTTCTTCTAGAGCTTTCTCTTGACTGGCTAATACGGGTTGAATTGCTCTCACCACGAAAGGAAAGCTGACAAAAACTAATGCCACGCCAATACCTAATGGCGTAAAGGCAATTTGCCAACCAAATTGAGCAAAGAACTGACCGATTAATCCATTGGGTGCATATAACGTTGCTAATACAATACCCGCTACGGCGGTTGGTAATGCAAAAGGTAAATCAATTAACGCATTAAGTAGCGCTTTTCCGGGAAAAGCATAACGGACGAGAACCCAAGCAACTAATGTGCCGAAAAATAGATTAACTAAAGTAGCAAAGAAAGCCATTTTGAAAGAGAGATAAATAGAAGCCAACACACGTTGATTTAAAATCACTTGCCAAAATGTATGCCACTCTAATTGTAAGACAGTAACACATAGCATCACCAACGGCAGTACGATCATACTGCCAATCCACAATAAACTGACGGTGAAACTCGTTTTAAATCCTGCTAATACTGCGGGTGTATTGAGAATATTCATAAAACACTAAAATCCACTCTTGTTAAAAGATAAAACGGAATGGTTAGTCAATATGAACGAGGGCAAACTGATTAGCAAAGAATAAAAAATTAATTAATATGCAATTTAGAAATAAGCCGAAAATGATCGAGGTTACAAATCCACTTTATCCTATTTGCTACTTCGTTGTTTCGCTCCTACTTGGTTAACAACTACTAAAGGTATAGACTACTTAACTCAGTAAACCACAAAGATTATCGTAGATTAAAATGTTTTGGATATTCTTCACTCTATTAGCAGCTTTTATGCAGGCTTGGCGTAATGCCTTTCAGAAACAATTAAGTACGACTGTTGATGTATATGGTGTCACGCTTGCACGTTTTATTTGTGCAGTACCACTAGCCATCACTTATTTAGCTATTTTATATTCCGCACAACCACCCGCACAAAGCGTACATTTCTCTTATCAATATCTGATTGATATTGTTATTGCTGGGCTTAGTCAAATTATTGCCACCGCTTTAATGGTAGCGTTATTTAAACAAAAAAATTATGCCATTGGTGTAGGACTTGCCAAAAGTGAAGCTATTTTAGCCGCGTTGATTGGTGTTACATTTTTACAAGATTACTTATCGGTATGGGGCTGGGTCGGTGTCTTTATTGGGGCGATTGCCGTTTTCTTATTAAGTAAAGGGGGCAAAAATATCCAGTTATCCTACACTACCTTATTGATTGGTGTCGGTAGTGGTTTATGTTTTGCGATTACTTCTTTATTAGTTCGTCAAGCCAGTTTACAGCTCGATATGCTACCATTTTTGCATCGTGCTGCTTGGGTGTTATGCAGCATTATTAGTTTCCAATGTATCTTAATGTTACTAGTGTTAGCTATCTTTAAACCACAAACTTTGCAGGCGATGTGGCAACGTAAACGCCTTACTTCAACCGTAAGTTTATGCAGTTTTTTAGCTTCATTGGGCTGGTTTAGTGCGATGAGTATGCAGTCAGTAGCTATTGTTAAAACATTAGGGCAGATTGAAATCTTTTTCAGTATCTTGATCTCTTTATTTTGGTTTAGTGAAAAATTAAATAAAGCGGATCATATAGGTTTAATTCTGGTAGTGATTTCTGCTGTTATGGTAATTTGGGCTTAAATTTAACTGTACTCTCCTACTCACCAGAAGAGTACAGTAATTTATGTATTAACTTGTAACCAAGTTACTCTACTTTTAATTGTCCCATCATTCCTAAATTCTCGTGTTCAAGAATATGACAATGGAACATTTTTAAGCCAGTGTGGAGTTGTTTAAAACGAATGACCACTTTTTCATAAGGACGCAAATTCACCACATCTTTTAAGGCTCGATAAGGAGCTGGTTTGGTTTTACCGTTCAACGTAGTTTGAATCACTTCAAATTGTGTGCCATGTAAATGGAACGGGTGATCCATATGGCTTTCATTAAAAATTTCCCATTGTTCCACTTGATCAACCTTACCAACAAAATCCACTCGATCCATAGCAAACGATTTGCCATTAATCAGGAATACCCCTTCCATCATTGCGGGTACTGGGTTATCTGTGTTCATACTATGTTCTGTTGAATGTGCCATCATCAGCTTATGATGATCTTTTGAAGACATAGCTTCATGATTCATCATCTGTTCACTAAACCTTACCTGACGAACTACTTTAGCCGGTTCTTGTGCTGGTAAAGTACGTAATTTCTCAGGCAATGTAACTGGTTCTGCCTTCACTTCAATTTGTGCTAAGGTTAAATCAGTTGCAGGCTCTTGTACCATCATCTTATGCCGTTCATAGTACAAACTCTGTAATACTATCTCACCCTGTGTATCACCAATCATCATCACTTCTACTCGTTCTGCCGGAGCTAAAAACAGTTCATCTTGTGGAGCTAATGCTTTCTCTAATAACCCGCCTTCTGTTCCAAGCACCACCCATTGCACACCCGGCACTTTCAAGCGTAAGTAACGTGCACTGGTTGCGTTCCAAATACGGATTCGTTGTTGTTGTACTTTAATTTTCGGTTGATACTGACCGTTAATCAGGACTATTTCACCCTCACGACCATTCATCCAATCCATCATACTGTTAGCAGGGATCTTGCCATCTTTCGTTAAACGCAGATCAGAAATCACCCAATGTTGTTCATCAAGTTGAGATAACGGATCTTGTTTGGCTTTTACGACCAATGTCCCAGCCAATCCTTTATACACCTGTTCTGCCACATAACCATGTGGGTGTGGGTGATACCAATAAGTACCCGCACTGCCTTCAGGAATAGTGAAACGATAGATTCTGCGACTATTTGGTGCAACGGGATCTTGTGGATTTCCATCCGCCCCACTATGCACATCTAAACCATGCCAATGGATTGTAGTAGGTTGTGGTAAATGATTAACGAACTCTATTTCCACCTCGTCACCTTCAAATACCTCAATTTGAGGGCCGGGTAGTTGGCCGTTATATGCCCAAAACTCTGTTGGTTGATCACCCGCTAATTTTATCGTTGTTGGTTCAGCAACTAATTTTGCTTTAAAGACACCTGTTTGCTTCGATAAATTCTTTAATTTCGGTAATGTTGTAATTAATGGTTGCTGACTTGGTAGCTTATCTAATGGCATCAAAGGCACTTGAGTCTGCATTCCCATCATCGCATGATGATGTTCCATCTGTCCCATCGTATTCGCAAGTGAATAAAGAGAGGAGCTAATTAAACTTAAACCAATCCCATAACGTAAAAAATCTCGGCGTTTCATTCCTCTCTCCTATTCCTGATTATGCGAGCTAAATACTTCACTTTCGCCATTCTTTTTCAACAATAAGACATCGTATGCATCTTTACGTCCTTGATACGCCGGGCCATCCATTCCTGGTGATCCAACCGGCATTCCCGGTGCAGAAAGCCCAATCGCGTCAGGTTTTTCAGCTAATAATCGTTTCACATCTTCTGCTGGCACGTGTCCTTCAATCACATAACCATCAACGACTGCAGTATGACAAGAAACATAATCATCTTTAATCCCAAATAATTGATGTTGTTTAGCATTGCCAGTTTCATGAACTTTGACCTCAAAGCCATTATTTTTCATATAGCTAATCCATTCATTACAACAGCCACACGTCGGGCTTTTCCAAACTTCCATCGTAGCAGTTTGAGCTTGTGCTAACACTGCAAAAGCAAAGGCGCCAATTAAGATTAACTTGCTAAGCAAACGGGTGTTTTTCATGGTTACCTTCCTAGTAAGAATAAAAACAGAATAGCTTCGATGGTAAAGCTTTCCCTAAGGGAAAGGTCAACAGATCAACCGTGGATTTAGTTTAAATTGCTATAAATTATAATTTTTTACTATTTTTCTCATTTTCCCTTTTTCCGTATAACTTCACTTCAGTAAAAACAGAATGGTAATAACAGCCATCAATGGAGTGAAATATGCAAATTAAATCAATTATTTATAGTCTATTATTCAGTAGTATCACCTTATCATCAGCCTTTGCTAATCAAACCTTAATGTTAGCTGGGTACGATGTTATTCGTGATTACTATAAACGCTATCTTCCTGTTTTTTCTGAACAATATGCCAAACAATATCAGGTTACGCCGAATATCGCCCTATCGTTTGCTAGTGCGAGTAAACAAGCGATTGCTGTACAAAACGGATTACCTGCGGATGTGGTTACGTTAAACCAACAAAATGATATTAACGGTTTAGTGAAAAAAGGCTTAGTGGCAGCCGACTGGCAACAACAATATCCCAATCAGGCAACCCCCTTTCATACTGTGATGGTATTCTTAGTACGTGAGGGAAATCCTAAAAATATTCGTGATTGGCAAGATTTAATCCGCCCAGATGTAAAAGTGGTGTTTGCTAACCCAAAAACATCTGGAAATGGTCGTTATGCCTACTTATCTGCGCTCGGTTATGCGCAAAAACAGCTCAAAGATCCGCATCAAGTCAACCAATTTATTCAGAAATTCTTAAAAAATGTGCCTGTCTTTGATACTGGTGCAAGAGCTGCCAGTATTACCTTTAGCCAGCGCGCGATTGGCGATGTGCTGATTACCGCAGAGAATGAAGCCTCACTGTTAGCACAAGCTACGATCGGAAAAGAGAAGTTTACTTTAGTGTATCCAAGTATCAGTGCCAATGTTCCTGTCTTAGTGGCAGAAGTGAATAAAAATAGCCAACGCCACCACACTCAACAATTAGCACAACGTTTTATTCAATCTTTATGGCAAGAACCTGCACAACATATCGCAGCTCAGAGTGGTTTTCGTCCAAATGTGCCGACTGTTTTTGCCCAATATCAGGCGAATTTTCCAACAATCAGTACTTTCGATGTCAATCAGCAATTTGGTAACTGGCAACAGATCAATCAACGCTATTTTGCAGATGGTGGGCAGTTTGATCAGCTCTATCTGCATTAATACTCAACGCCGAATCAGCGGTTTATATCATAAAAAGTTATAACAGATAATTTTTTACTATTTTTAGCCATATTAATTTTGCCGTATAAAAAAATAAAAACGCATTGAGAGAGGGAGTGACAATGCAATATCTACCCATTTTTATTGATTTAAAAGACAAAGAAGTTTTAGTCGTAGGTGGCGGGCATATTGCCAAACGCAAAATTGACCTATTACGCCAAGCGCACGCAAAAATTCAAGTGGTAGCTGAACAACTTAGTTCACCATTACATACGCTATGGCAAACGGGGCAAATTAACTGGTTAAGCAAACAATTCTCTGCCGAACAATTAGCCACAGTGAGCTTAGTTGTTGTCGCAACTAATGATGCAGCATTAAATCAGCAGGTTTACCAATTAGCACAACAACAAAATCGTTTAGTCAATACCGTAGATGATCAAGCACACTGTTCGTTTATTTTTCCGTCTATTATTGATCGCAGTCCAGTCCAAATCGCTATTTCTAGTGCGGGTACCGCACCTGTACTAACACGTCTATTACGTGAAAAGTTAGAAGCTTTATTACCACAACATCTCTCCACTATGGCAGAAATTGCAGGACGTTGGCGCGGTAAAGTCAAAGCCACCATCAGTCAATTAAAACAACGCCGTTATTTTTGGGAAACTCTGTTTAATCATAGCCAATTCCAACGCCTAACTCAGAATCAACAGGTAGAACAAGCAGAACAATTTATTGCGGAGCAACTTCAACAACGCCCAGCACAATTAGGCGAGGTGATTTTAGTCGGTGCAGGTCCTGGTGATGCTGGATTATTAACATTAAAAGGGCTACAAGCGATTCAACAAGCGGATGTTGTGCTATATGACGCACTTATTTCACCACAGATTTTAGATTTAGTACGCCGGGATGCAGATCGTGTTTTAGTTGGTAAACGTGCAGGCAAGCCAAGCATTAGTCAAACACAAATCAATAACTTATTAATCAGTTACGCGAAACAAGGAAAACGTGTTGTTCGTTTAAAAGGCGGAGATCCTTTTGTTTTTGGGCGTGGCGGTGAAGAACTACAAGCACTTAACCAAGCCAATATTCCTTTCAGTGTTGTTCCTGGTGTCACTGCTGCCGTTGGCGCAACCGCTTATGCAGGTATTCCATTGACCCATCGTGATTATGCACAAAGTGTTACTTTTATCACCGGTCATCGTCAAGCAGATGGCAATCCTTTAGCGTGGCGTAGTCTTGCTCAACCCCACACCACCTTAGTGGTTTATATGGGCACAATCAAAGCCAGCGAAATTCAAACTAACTTATTGGCTTATGGTCGTCGTGCAGATACGCCTGTTGCGGTGATTAGTCAAGGAACCCTAGCTCAACAGAAAACGCAGATTGGCACATTAGACACGCTTACACAATTAGCTGAACAAGCTGAAAAACCAGCCCTATTGGTCATCGGTGAGGTAGTGGCATTACAACAACAACTGCAATGGTTTGGACAGACAGCTATTTACACTACCCCAATAACATTACAACAAAAAGTCGCTTAATCGTTTTAACCAAGGACAAGGAAATGAGTTTACAACGCCCAGCACTGTGGCAAATTCCGCAGCTTACTCAAGCACAACAACCTGTGTTGCAACAAAAAATCGCGGTATTACAGCAACGCTTACAGCAAATTGCCGACCAACATCAACAGGTTAAATTTGCTCACAGCTTAGCCGTAGAAGATATGGTAATTATGGATGTCTTAAGCAAGCTCAATACAAATGTCACCATTTTTACCCTAGATACAGGTCGATTAAATCAGGAAACACTGGATTTTCTACATTCATTACAACAAACCTATCCAGATTTACCAGTAGTTCGTTATCAACCTGATCAACAACAAATCACTGAATATATTCAGCAATATGGTGAGAATGGTTTCTATGACAGTGTTGCTTCTCGTAAACAGTGCTGTTATATCCGCAAAGTCGTACCGTTAAATCAAGCTTTACAAGATGCGGACGCTTGGCTAACTGGCCAACGTCAATCTCAATCTGTTACTCGTCAATCCCTTGAGTTCGCCGAGTGGGATCATACCCGGCAAATTGCTAAATACAATCCTATTTTCGATTGGTCAGAACAAGATGTCTGGGCATATGTTTTACAGTTTAACTTACCTTTTAATGCTCTTTATCAACAAGGATACCCAAGCATTGGTTGTGAACCTTGCACTCGTCCAGTGAAGCAAGGTGAAGAAATTCGTGCTGGTCGTTGGTGGTGGGAAAACCAAGCGAGCAAAGAGTGTGGTTTACATCAAGCGTAGGAGTGAATATGCAACAACAAAATTTATTACAAAACAATCATTTAGATTGGTTAGAAGCTGAATCTATTTATATTATTCGTGAAGTGGTCGCAGAGTGCCGTAATCCAGCCTTGTTGTTCTCGGGCGGTAAGGATTCTGTGGTGTTATTAGCATTAGCTCGGAAAGCGTTCCAATTAGAAGGACGAAATTCACCATTACCATTTCCTCTCGTACATATTGATACAGGGCATAACTACCCGGAAGTCATTGATTTTCGTGATCAACAAGTCGAAAAGTTAAATGCCCGTTTAGTAGTGGGTTCTGTTGAAGAGTCAATCGCCAAAGGTACTGTGGTGTTACGTAAAGAAACAGATTCCCGCAATGCAGCACAAGCCGTTACCTTATTAGAAACCATTGAAAAACATGGATTTGATGCCTTAATGGGTGGTGCAAGACGTGACGAAGAAAAAGCGCGTGCTAAAGAACGGATTTTCTCATTCCGCGATGAATTCGGTCAGTGGGATCCAAAAGCGCAACGTCCTGAACTTTGGTCACTTTACAATGCAAAAATGCATCAAGGGGAGAATATGCGAGTATTCCCAATTTCAAACTGGACAGAATTAGATATTTGGCAATATATCGCCCGTGAAAACCTTGAATTACCAAGTATTTATTATGCTCATCAACGTGAAATCGTTCGCCGTAAAGGTTTATTAGTCCCTGTTACCTATCTAACACCAAAAGCAGCTAATGAAGAGAGCGAAGTGTTATCAGTACGTTTCCGCACAGTCGGTGATATTAGCTGTACCTGCCCAGTAGCAAGTACAGCAGCTACTCCGCAAGCCATCATTGCTGAAACCGCTGTCGTTGATATTTCAGAACGCAGTGCTACTCGCTTAGATGATCAGGTAAGCGAAGCCGCAATGGAACAACGTAAAAAACAAGGTTACTTCTAATTAATAACAATAAAAAAGGAATGTGAGATGAATATTAATCAAAATGCCCCTTTACGCTTTATTACTGCTGGTAGTGTTGATGATGGGAAAAGTACCTTAATCGGTCGTTTATTATATGACAGCAAAGCCTTATTAAGTGATCAATTACAACATCTAAATCGTGCGAAAAATAGTGCGACCGGCATTGATTTTTCAATTTTAACTGATGGCTTAGCCGCAGAACGTGAACAAGGTATTACTATTGATGTCGCCTATCGTTATTTCTCTACGGCAAAACGTAAATTTATTATTGCCGATACACCGGGACATGAACAATATACGCGTAATATGGTGACTGGTGCGTCAACCGCAGACGCGGCAGTGGTCTTAGTTGATGCAAGCCAATTAGATTTTAGCCAACAACCCTTACAGTTGTTACCACAAACCAAACGCCATTCTGCAATTTTACAGCAACTCGCTTGTCCACAAATTATTGTTGCGGTAAACAAAATGGACTTACTCAATTTTGACCAAGCAAAATTTGAGGCTATTTGTGCTGCATATCGTGATCTAGCTGCTCAACTGGGCTTAACGTCAGTACAATTTGTGCCCATTTCAGCATTAAACGGCGATAATATTGTTTACTTAAGCGAGAATATGCCATGGTATCAAGGCGAGCCACTACTCAGCTTATTAGAGTCATTACCGAATCAAAAACATATTTCATTAGAAAAAGCACAGTTCCATTTTCCAGTACAACTGGTATTACGCTTAGATAGCGACAAACAAGACGATTTCCGCGGTTATCAAGGCAGAATTGAAGCTGGTAGTATTGCCGTTGGCGATCAAATTCGCATTGAGCCAGCTGGTTACACCTCAACTGTCCGTGAAATTTATGCTGTATCCGGTAAAGTGCAGCAAGCGAATGCCGGCGAACAAGTGACACTTTGCTTAACAGATGATATTGATATTTCCCGTGGCGATACCTTTGTTGCTGTCGATAATCCAATTCAATCACAACAGCAACTCACTGCAACCCTCTGTTGGTTTGATCAACGTCCATTAAATACAGCACGTAAATATCTACTAAAACATACAACTCAAAATGTGTTTGCTCGGATTAAACATATCGATCATTTACTTGATGTAAAAACCTTAAGTAAACAACAAGCGGCAGAAACATTCCAATTAAACGATCTTGGGCAGGTACAAATTAGTTTACAAAAACCAATTTGTGCCACCACTTACCAACAAAATATTGGTACTGGTGCATTTATTTTGATTGATGAAGCAACTTATCACACTGTTGCTGCTGGTATGATTTTATCTGCGGCATAAGGAGAAAGTAGGATGCAAAATCAAACAAAATTACCTATCTCCGCCGAACTTGCAGAGAAATTAGGACAATTAGATCAATTACAACTTGCTTGGCTCTCTGGTTATTGCTGGGGGCAAGTCAACCACCAAACAGTGGCGACTGATGTTGTTCCTACGTTAGGAACAACGCCTGATACTGTTGCAGCTGCTCCTGCTGCTCGCACTATTACGATTATCTCCGCTTCACAGACTGGTAATGCACGTAAAGTCGCTGAACAACTGAAAACAAAATTGAGTGTGGCTCATACCGTAAACTTAATCAGTGCGGGTGAATATAAAGCGAAAAAAATCAACCAAGAACAGATTTTATTGTTAGTTACCTCAACTCAAGGTGATGGTGAACCACCAGAAGAAGCCTTAAACTTACACCGCTTCTTATTCGGCAAAAAAGCACCTTCATTAACTGGTGTTGAATTTGCTGTTCTTGGTTTAGGCGATAGCTCTTACCCAAATTTCTGCCAGGCTGGTAAAGATTTTGATCAACGCCTTGCTGAATTAGGTGCTAGCCGTTTACAACCATTAACGGAATGTGATTTAGACTACCAAGCTACTGCTGATGCTTGGATTGAACAAATTACACATTACTTAGATCAACATAATAACGGTGCAGATAACACCATACCACAAACCGCCATAGTCACTGCTGCTCAAGAAAATACGGCTAATCAATATACCCGCGAACATCCGTTTCCAGCGACTTTAAGTGTTCGCCAAAAAATTACTGGTCGCCACTCTAATAAGGATGTAGAGCATATCGAGATTGATTTATCAGGTTCAGGTTTAACCTATCAA
The DNA here is from genome assembly GCF_027920745.1 of Gallibacterium faecale. Classification (NCBI taxonomy): domain Bacteria; kingdom Pseudomonadati; phylum Pseudomonadota; class Gammaproteobacteria; order Pasteurellales; family Pasteurellaceae; genus Gallibacterium; species Gallibacterium faecale. The sequence continues at coordinate 25,179 of NZ_JAQIBB010000002.1, forward strand.
GTTGGCGATGCTTTAGGTGTTTGGTTTAGTAATGACTCAGATTTAGTCAGCGAAGTGTTACAAGCAGTTGGTTTATCTGGTGATGAATCTGTTACTCACAATCAACAAACATTAAGTTTACGTGAAGCATTAACCACTCAATTTGAATTAACACAAAATAATGCAAAATTCGTACAAAACTATGCTGAAATCAATCCACAACCGGCATTAACCGCCTTAGTTGCTGATCGTCAACAGCTACAACAATATGTACAACAAACACCATTAATCGGTGTCTTGCAAGAGTATCCAACAACACTAACTGCAACCCAATTACTTAGTTTATTACGTCCGCTTACTCCGCGCCTTTACTCTATTGCTTCTGCACAAAGTGAAGTTGGAGAAGAAGTCCATTTAACGGTTGGTGTAGTTCGCTATCAATTTAATGATAAAACCTATACCGGTGGTGCATCAGGCTTCCTTGGTGAACGATTAGCAGAAGATCAACAAGTAAATGTCTTTGTTGAAACCAATCCGCATTTCCGCCTCCCAACAAATTCCCAAGCCGATGTCATTATGATTGGTGCGGGTACTGGGGTTGCACCATTCCGTGCCTTTATGCAGCAACGTGCAGTTGATGAAGCTGAAGGTCGAAACTGGTTATTCTTTGGCAATCAAACCTTTACCGAAGACTTCCTTTATCAACAAGAGTGGCAAGAGTTTGCTAAACAGGGCTTACTACATCGCTATCACTTTGCTTGGTCACGAGATCAGCAACAAAAAGTTTATGTGCAAGACAAAATTCGTGAACAAGCCCAAGAGTTATGGCAATGGTTACAAGCTGGTGCTTACATCTACGTTTGTGGGGACGCCAATAAAATGGCAAAAGATGTAGAAAAAGCCTTACTTGATGCGATTAGCCAACAAGGCAACTTAGACCAAGAACAAGCTGAAGATTATCTTGCTGAATTAAGAGAACAAAAACGTTATCAGCGTGATGTGTATTAAACAGGAGTGAAACAATGAGTGATAAAGCAACTGAATGGAAAAAATTTCCTTTAGCCGATAATGAACACCTAAAAGGTGAAAGTGATTATTTACATGGTACAATTGCCGCAGATCTGAATGAACAATTAACGGGTGGCTTTAATAAAGATAACTTTCAATTAATCCGTTTCCACGGTATGTATGAGCAAGATGACCGTGATATCCGAGCAGAACGCCAAGCCCAAAAATTAGAGCCTAATAAGAACGTCATGTTACGCTGCCGTTTACCGGGTGGAATCATCACCCCAAAACAGTGGCTAGGAATTGACGAGTTTGCTACGCAACATACTTATTACGGCAGTATCCGTTTAACCAATCGCCAAACATTCCAATTTCACGGGGTTTTAAAGCGTGATATTAAACCAATGCACCAATGGTTACATCAACTTGGTTTAGATTCAATCGCGACTGCTGGCGATGTAAACCGCAATGTTCTCTGTACACCTAATCCAGTAGAAAGTGAATTACATCAACAAGCTTATGAGTGGGCGAAGAAAATTTCTGAACATTTATTACCACGTACCACTGCTTATGCCGATGTTTGGCTAGATGGTGAGAAAGTCTTTGAAAGTGAAACAACCAAACCGCTATTAAAAGAATCCAGCGATCCAGTTGAACCTATTTTAGGGAAAACCTATTTACCTCGAAAATTTAAAACGACTGTTGTGGTGCCGCCATTAAATGATGTGGATTTACACGCAAATGACCTTAACTTTATTGCTATTGCAGAACAAGGGCAATTAGTTGGTTTTAATGTTCTTATCGGTGGTGGCTTATCTATGGATTTCGCCAACCATAAAACTTACCCAAATATTGCACAAGAGCTTGGTTTTGTTACGTTAGATGAGGTTTTAGCTTGTGCAGAAGCGGTAGTTACGACTCAACGAGATTGGGGTAACCGCAGTGATCGTAAAAATGCGAAATTACGTTACACCCTTGAACGTGTAGGCTTAGATGTCTTTAAAGCAGAAGTAGAAAAACGTGCTGGTATTACTTTAAAACCGCTTCGTCCTTATCATTTCACTGAACGAGGTGATCGTATTGGTTGGGTAAAAGGTGAGGATAAAAAATGGCATCTTACTTTATTTATCGAAAATGGTCGATTGCTAGATTATCCTGATCGACCATTAAAAACTGGCTTACGTGAAATTGCGAAAATTCATAAAGGGGATTTTCGTCTTACCGCTAACCAAAATTTAATTGTGGCTGGGGTAGCACAAAAAGATAAGGCTAAAATTGAGAAACTTGCTCGTGAATATAAGTTAATTGATGACAGTATTACACCTCTACGTCAGCAAAGTATGTCTTGTGTTGCCTTGCCAACTTGTCCGCTTGCGATGGCAGAAGCTGAACGTTTTCTTCCTCAATTTATCGATAAAGTAGATCTCTTAATGGCAAAACATGGGATGGAAAAAGAAAGTATTGTATTACGTGTTACTGGATGTCCTAATGGTTGTGGTCGAGCTATGTTAGCTGAAATAGGCTTAGTTGGTCGTGCAATTGGTCGTTATAACCTTTATATCGGTGGTAATCGCGAAGGTAGCCGTATTCCACGTTTATTTAAAGAAAATATTGAGGAAGCAGAAATCTTACAAATTCTTGATGGTTGGATTGGTGATTGGGCAAAAAATCGCCATGTTAATGAAGGTATTGGTGATTTCGCTATTCGTACCGGAATTGTTAAACCTGTTACCAATGCACCAGAAGATTTTTGGGAAGTGAAGATTGCTTAATTTCGTAAATCGCTACATCTCCTCCTTACTCCTCTTCATAAATGAAGAGGAGTGATCACTCAGCACTTGAATAACATTCAGTACATTTTGGCACGAATAAATAGCTCAAAAATAATTAACCTTGATTGACTAAAATATAAACACCAACTAACCAAAATACTTAGTACAGACTAGCCAAAAATCACTGACCTAGTATATTCACAGAACGGCGCCCCTCTTCAAGCTTGAAGAGGGGCTAGGGGAGATGCGGATCAATGGGGAGTATTTATCAGTTATTATTACTCACCATAATAGGCTTTAGTTAAGATCTCAATCATATCTTCAACTACTGGCAAACGTGGGTTTGCTGGTGAACATTGATCTTCAAAGGCAAGTAACGCTAAATCACGGCGTGCATCCATAAACTCTTGTTCATTGATACCTTGATCTTTGAAAGACATCTTAATTCCAATACGTTCACCTAATGCTTTACACGCATTCGCATAAGCTTCCACGGCTTCTGCTGGCGTTGAGCAAGGTAAACCAAGCACACGGGCGATTTCTTGATATTTAACGTCTGCTTTATAGTAGTTATATTTTGGCCATGTCGCCGTTTTAGTTGGGCGAGTACCGTTATAACGAATAACATAAGGCATTAAAATCGCATTGGTTCTACCGTGTGGTGTATGGAAACGACCACCAACTTTATGCGCTAAAGAGTGAGTCATACCTAAGAACGCATTAGCAAATGCCATACCTGCAATAGTTGAAGCATTGTGCATTCTTTCTCTTGCTTCTGGATCGCTTGCGCCATTTTTCACAGAGCGTTCTAAGAATTCAAATACCAGTTTAATCGCTTGTAATGCAAGACCATCGGTAAAGTCATTCGCTAACGTAGAAACATAAGCTTCTGTTGCGTGAACTAATACATCATAACCAGAGTCTGCGGCAACGTGTGCTGGCACAGTCATCGTTAATGCTGGATCCACAATCGCAATTGTTGGGGTTAATGAGTAATCTGCGATTGGGTATTTTTTATCGCCCTCACTAATTACCGCAAATGGTGTAACTTCTGAACCTGTACCTGAAGTTGTTGGGATACCAATGAATTTTGCTTTACGACCTAATTGTGGGAATTTGAATGCACGTTTACGAATATCCATAAATTTTTGTACTAAATCACGGAAATCGACTTCTGGTTGTTCATAGAATAACCACATTACTTTAGCCGCATCCATCGCTGAACCACCACCTAATGCAATGATGGTATCTGGTTGGTAATTACGTAATAACTCTACCCCACGGCGAACAGTTGCAATACTTGGATCTGGCTCAACATCAGCGAAAAGTTGGTAAGTAACATGATCACCACGCATAGTAAGCTGGTTCGCAATTTTCTCCACAAACCCTAAATCTACCATCACACGGTCTGTGACGATAACAACCCGTTTAACACCTTTCATTGATTGTAAATATTGGATTGAATCGCGTTCAAAATAGATTTTTGAAGGCACTTTGAACCATTGCATATTATTTCTCCGTCTGCCTACTCGTTTGATATTTAATAAATTCACCGCACTAACGTTGTTACCTACGGAGTTTTTACCGTATGAACCACAACCTAAGGTTAATGATGGTAAGAAAGAGTTATAAACATCACCAATACCACCAAATGTTGAAGGTGAATTCCATATCACACGAATCGCTTTCACACGTTCACCAAACGTTTTCGCTAATTCTGCATCAGAAGTATGAATTGCTGCTGAGTGTCCTAAACCGTGGAATTCCACCATTTGTTCTGATTTATTTAAACCATCTTCGACACTTTCTGCTTTTAATAACGCTAATACTGGGGAGAGTTTTTCACGAGTTAATGGCTCTTTTACGCCAACTTCTTTACATTCTGCAAGAAGAATATTGGTATTTGCTGGAACACTGAATCCGGCTTGTTCTGCAATCCAAGCTGCTGGCTTACCAACTACTGCTGCATTTAATTTTGCTGATGCACAGTTAGTACTGTTTGCTTTCGCACCAAAGATATACTCTTCTAATAGAGCTTTCTCTTTTTTATTCACCAAATACACGCCATAAGATTGCATTTCTTTAACGAAATCATCATAGATTTCTTTATCAACAATCGCAGCTTGTTCACTGGCACAAATCATACCGTTATCAAATGATTTTGACATCACGATATCGTGTACCGCCTGTTTTAAATTAGCGCTTTTTTCTACATAAGCTGGCACGTTACCTGCTCCAACACCAAGTGCTGGTTTACCACAAGAATAAGCAGCTTCAACCATCGCATTACCCCCTGTTGCCAAAATAGTAGCAATTCCTGGGTGTTTCATTAATGCTTGGGTACCTTCCATTGATGGGTGTTCAATCCATTGGATACAATTTGTTGGTGCGCCTGCTTTTACTGCTGCTTCATAAACAACTCTGGCAGCGTGTGCTGAACTTTGTTGTGCTGAAGGGTGGAAAGCAAAAACAATTGGATTACGTGTTTTTAAAGCAATTAATGATTTGAAGATAGTGGTCGAGGTTGGGTTAGTGGTTGGGGTAATACCACAAACTACACCCACTGGATCTGCAATTTCAGTAATACCGGTTACATCATCTTCTTTAATTACACCAACTGTTTTTAAATGGCGCATATTATTGACGACATACTCACACGCAAATAAGTTTTTTGTCGCTTTATCCTCAAATACACCACGACCAGTTTCTTCATAGGCGTGCATCGCTAACACACCATGTTGATCAAGTGCCGCAACAGAGGCTTTTGCCACAATATAATCAACCTGCTCTTGATTTAATTGACGAAATTCTTCTAACGCCACTAAACCGTTGGCAACAAGTTGATCCACTTCTGCTTGAGCTGGACTGACAGCAACTTCAGTTGTCTTATTCATAATGATTTCTCCAAAAATTAAAAATTATTTTAACTGATAAAATTATATCTTTTTGAAGCTCCCTTTTTTTGGGTATTCCATCATTATCTGATCTAGCTCAATTTCTGTGTTATCCACTTGTTACAGTCGTTTAGGATCTGTTGTTCTCTCGTTCTTAATTCTTGATAAATTACTAATTTTTGTGTGATCTTTGCCTTTTTTCGTTCTATATTAAGAATGAAATTAACTTGAATAAGGAAAATAAGATGGAACCGATGATCTATAATGTTGATAACACCAAAAAATGGGCAATGATTACGTATTGGCTCTACATTCTTTCCTTTATTGTTGGTTTTTTAAGTATTGTTGGGATTGTAATTGCCTATATTTTTCGTGATGACGCTCGAGGTTCTTTTTTAGAAAGTCATTTTACCTACCAAATTAGAACTTTCTGGATTGGCTTGTTATACAGTGCCATCGGGGTAATTCTTTCTTTAATCTTTGTAGGTTACTTTATTCTTTTATTTACTTTAATTTGGCTTTTAGTGCGATCAATTAAAGGATTACGTTCTCTCAGTAGAAATGAAGTTATCTTAAATGAAAAAACGTGGTTATTTTGATCTGGTTGCTTGTAGAACAAGTTTTTAATCCCTAGAATACAATCTTTATCACGCAAAACGAGGCTTTAATTATGTCAGTACTTACTGCGCTACAACAAGAAACCCGAGAAATTATTGATCAATTGTTAAATGATGGTAGCGATCCAGATGCGTTATACATTATTGAGCACCATGTTTCTCATCACGATTTCGATAAACTTGAAAAAATTGCTGTAGATGCTTTTAAATTAGGCTATGAAGTATCTGAAGCAGAAGAGTTAGAAAATGAAGACGGCGTTGAAGTCTATTGTTTTGATATTATTAGTGAAATTGAATTAAAAGCAGAGTTAATTGATGCGCAACAAGTAGAGCTACTCCCTCTTATCAAAAAACATCAAGGCACCTATGACGGCTGGGGAACTTATTTTGAAGATCCGAATGATGACGAAGATGAATATGGGGAAGATGGCGAATTTTTTGATGATGAAGACTAATTATGCGTGATACACTTTTTACAGCTCATAAGTCTGTCGAAAAATGCCCTCAATGTGGGCATTTTTTACAATTAAGGCGTGGTAAAAAAGGGCTTTTTCTTGGTTGTTCCCAATATCCTCAATGTGATTATCTAAGACCATTGCAATCTCAAACTTTAGGCGAAGTCCTGAAAATATTGCCAGAACAATGTCCTGAATGTGAACACCCTTTAGTGTTGCGGCGCGGGCAGTTTGGTCTATTTATTGGTTGCAGTAATTACCCTGAATGTCATTTTATTGTGAGCAATGAACCAGAAAAAAACGATTATCAGCCAGTGAGTTGCCCTGCTTGTAAACAAGGTAAACTTATGGCGAAACGTGGGGCTAGAGGAAAGGTCTTTTTTGCTTGTGATCATTACCCACAATGTCGTTTTAATGTGGCACAACAGCCGATTGCAAAAGCCTGCCCACACTGCCATTTTCCATTGGTCTATATAAAAAAAATGACCGATCAACAAATTAGTTATCAATGTTTAAATAAAAGCTGTAAACATACGTTTTATGAATCAAATGAATAACTTAGAAAATATTGTCGCCCATTTATTACAAGGCGATGTTATTGCTTATCCAACAGAAGCTGTGTTTGGCTTAGGGTGCAATCCTTTTAATGATCAAGCGATACAAAAATTATTAGCTTTAAAACAACGTCCTGTGGAAAAAGGATTAATTTTAATTGCACCTACCTTAGATTTTTTCCAAGAGATTATTGCATTCGAGCAACTTTCTGCAGAACAGCTACAACGCCTACAACAGGTGTATCAACGTCCAACAACCTGGATTGTTCCTGTGAAATCTACGGTTTCACCTTTGCTTACTGGAAAATTCAACAGTATCGCGGTACGGTTATGTCAGCATCCTGCGGTAATTGCTTTATGTAAACAGGCTAAAATGCCAATTACCTCAACTAGTGCAAATTTAAGCGGGCAGCCACCCTGTCGCCATTTTCAAGAAGTTTTAGCACAATTTGGTCAAGATTTTCCCGTATTACAGGCAGAAGTGGGATCAGCTAAAAATCCATCTGAAATCAGGGATCTTTTTACTAATAACATTGTTCGACAAGGATAATAGTCATTATGCAACAACATCATTATGCCGTTTGGGGAAACCCCATTGCTCAAAGTAAATCGCCACTTATTCATCACCTTTTTTCTCAACAAACTGGAAAACAACTCACCTATGTTGCTGAACTAGGCGATTTAACTCAATTTGAACAACAACTTATTCAATTCTTTCAACAGGGTGCGAATGGTTGTAATATCACGGCACCATTTAAAGAGCGAGCATTTCAATTAGCCCACCATCACAGTGAACGTTGTCAGTTAGCTCAAGCGTGCAATACATTAAAACGAATGGAAGATGGTTCACTTTATGCCGATAATACCGATGGTGCTGGTTTAGTTACTCATCTCCAACAGTTAAATTGGCTGCAACCTAATCAACAGATTTTATTGCTTGGTACAGGTGGCGCTACAAAAGGTGTACTGTATCCCTTACTACAAGCACAGCAAAAAATCACATTAGCAAATCGCACCTTAGAAAAGGCAATCCATTTAGTAGATAAATTTGCTCCGTTTGGAGAGATTACAGCCACCACCCTGGAACAAATACCGAATCAAACGTTTGATTTAGTCATTAACGCCACTTCTAGCGGTTTACATGGTCAAGTAGCGCCTGTTGCCGATCATGTTTTACAACAATGTACTCACGTATATGATATGCAATATTCTGCAAACGGCGTGACACCATTCATTCAACATTGCCAAAATTTAAATATTCAACAATGCAGTGATGGCTTAGGGATGCTCGTTGCTCAAGCAGCTCACGCTTTCTTGCTTTGGGAAGAGGTTATGCCTGAAATTTCACAATTACTGGCGAATAGAGAATGGTTAAAATCGTAATTTGAAGGGTATTTTACTTTTTAGCCGTTTCAATAATTAATATCAGCAGGGTCTGATAATTGACTTGTATTGTTATAAACAATATTTCAGACCCTAGTAATTTGGTAATGATTGAATTTTTTGTCCTATATACAGTTTTCCCCAATTTTATTGAAATCCTATCTCAATTAGGGAGTAATTAATATGAAAAAATTTTTAATCCTTATTTGTGGTTTTATTCTAGCCGGATGTATATATGACCGTGGTTGCTTTAGGCCATTAATAGAAACAGTAGCTACACAATGTGAAGAAACAGGAACATTATTTCCTCTTATTGCAGGTTATCAAAAACCTGAAACATTAGGAAAAACTGATTCAAATAAAAGATGGAATGATTGGGTAAGTTGTGGTGGGAAATATGGCGATATTAATATAGATTATTATCCTCAAAATTATAAATTAAATGGCAAATTTTATACTGGATTACGTCAATGTATGCTTGAAAAAGGATATATATTCTTACCACCAGCTCAATGTGGCTATCAAGAACCTAAATATAATACAGGAAAATGTAATTTATAAATAAAAATAACAGGAATAAATCCATAATGAAGTACATAGTTTTTATTATTTGTTTCTTATTATCAGGATGTTATTTAGCAAATGGCTCACCTAGTGAAAGTACATTTTGGATTAAAAATCAGCTCCGTATATCAAAAATAGATAATAAAAAATGTCAAAAAATTGTATTAGACTCTTATTTTCCCATTAAGGATAAAGAAAGACTTATATATTTAGATGAAAAGTCTCAAAAAATTGGGCAAATAGAATTTATGAAAAATAAATCTGAATATGAAGAATATTCAATTTTATTGGAGCGTGGGTTTTCATTAATGAGAAAATGTTATTATGACCTAGGCTACCGTTTTAAAGCTCCATTATATTGGTGCTTAGCCCAAGATGGTGACAACACTAAAGTTTGTATGGAAAATATGAAATACAGGAATTAATAAAGATAGCAGAATATTATTTAGCAATAAATTTCTCTTAAAACCTACCCTTCATTTAATTAATAAAATGATCTTTTATCTTTTAACAAAGATAGTAGATAAAAAAACCCTCCGACTGAAGAATCAAGTTCGGAGGATTTTTCTATTAATGATTTTTATGCGTCGTGCTATACAATATTTTATCCGTATAAGCGACCGCAAGTGCAGAAGCTAAGAAACCTAAATGGAGGAATAATTGCCACATAATTTGTTTTTCTGGCAAGTTCCCTGCATTAATAAAGGTTTGTAGCATATGAATAGATGAAATACTGATAATCGCCATTGATAATTTAATTTTTAATACTGAGGCATTAACGTGATCTAGCCATTCTGGCTGATCTGGGTGATTATCTGTATTTAATTTGGATACAAAGGTTTCATATCCACCCACTAACACCATCACCAATAAATTCGCAATCATTACTACATCAATCAGATTTAACACCGCTAACATAATCGTGTTTTCATCCATTTGGTTAAGATTTACCACTAAATGCCATAATGATTTTAAAAATTTATAAGCATAAACAATTTGAACAACAATTAATCCTAAATAAATAGGTAATTGTACCCAACGGCTAGCAAAAATAATTCTTGCTATTAAATTTGGTTGTACTGATGGTTGTGTATTCTGCATAAAATCCTTAATTAATTATTTATTTTTTAATAAATCACGAATTTCAGTTAATAATTTTTCTTCTGCTGATGGTTCAGCTGGTTTTGGCTCTTCAGCTGGTTTTTCACGTTTTAATTTATTCATCGCTTTAATCGCAACAAAAATAGCAAATGCAATAATTACGAAATCAAAAACGGTTTGGATAAACATACCATAATTTAATGTAACAGCCGGAATATCACCAACTGGACCACGTAATATAATTTTCAAATCTTTAAAATCGACGCCGCCCACTAATAATCCAATAATTGGCATTGCGATATCAGCAACTAATGAACTTACAATTTTACCAAATGCACCGCCGATGATAACCCCGACAGCCATATCAACCACATTGCCACGCATAGCAAATTCACGAAACTCTTTCAAAAAACTCATATTATTTCTCCTAAATTTAATGTTAAAAAAGTGTGCTAATTATATTTTTATTATTAGATTCATACAATTTTTTTTACAAAAAAATTTTTTTGATAACATTTTATTTCTTCCAGAAGTGTGGGAATAACAAGACTAAAATAGTCATAATTTCTAAGCGTCCTAATAACATCCCAATAATCATTAACCATTTTGCAAAAGTTGGAATAGTAGAAAAGTTACCCGAAGCACCTACTTGATTGCCATATCCTGGGCCAACGTTACCAATGGATGTTGCTGCCGAACTCCACGCACTTTGAAAATCCATTCCAGAGATTCCCATTAAAACAGCCAAAATCGCCATAATCATAAAATAACTAAAAATAAAACCAACAATACCGAATACTGTTTCACTCGAAACAACATGGCGATTGTAATGTACAGCAGAAATACTATTTGGATGGATTAATCTTAATATTTGATGTTTTAAAACCTGGAACATAATTTGGAAACGGAATATTTTTATTCCCCCCGTAGTTGAACCTGAACAACCTCCTAAAATAAAAGCAACTGTAAATACCATTGTTGTTGTTGCAGTCCAAGTATCAAAATTACCTAAGCTAAAACCACACGTAGACATAATATTAATTAAATTAAAAAAGGCATAACGCAAACTATCTTGCCAATTAAATACGCCTTCATAGTTTAACCATACTGCAGAAAATAAGCCGACCAATAACACAAAAATAGAAAATCCCATTAATTGTTGGTCACGAAATAAGACAAAAATATTACGGCGATGAAGCGACTGTACCATTAATAAAAATGGCAATGATCCTAAAAACATAAATAAAGTACAAATCCATTGAGTTATGCTATTAAATTCACTCATTGATCCGCTACGGGTAGAAAATCCTCCAGTAGAAATGGTAGTGAAAGCATGATTAATCGCATCAAAAAAATCCATTTCCGACCACATATAAGCCAATAAACAGGCTACTGTCAGAAATACATAAATTTGAATAATACTTTTTGCCACATCTCGTGCTTGCGGCAAAATTTTATCGGATTTATCTGATGATTCTGTGCGGAATAGCGTCATTCCACCAACATTTAAAAATGGCAAAATCGCTACTGCCATCACAATAAACCCTAAGCCTCCCATCCACTGTAATGTTGAACGCCACATTAATAATGCAGGCGATGTATCACTCACATCCACAATAATGCTAGAACCTGTGGTTGTTAGCCCAGATACTGTTTCAAAATAAGCATCTGTAAAACTAAAATCACTAATAACAATGAAAGGCAATGCACTGAATACACAACTAATTAACCATATTAATGTTGTGAGTAATAGCATATCTTTAACACGTAATCGCATATCCTGTGGTTTTTTACGCGTTAAAATAAAGGAAACAAAATGTGTAATCCCAATACAAATTAAAAAACCGACTAAGCCTTCCCCATTGTGAAAAAAAGTCACAATTAATGGAATAATCATTAGCCAAGCAATTTTAGACAACACAGATCCCAAAATATAAAGTATAAATGGACGATTAAACATTGTTGCATCCTACCTTAAATAAAGAATGGGCTTGGTTGGAACAGCTTCTCAATTTCAGCAATGTTCTTTTTATCTTGTAAAAATAAGATCACATGATCCTCTTCTTGAATAGTTAAATCATGTGTTGCAATTAACACTTCACCACGGCGACAAACTGCCCCAATAATGACACCTTGTGGCAATTTTAAACGATTTAATGGTCGCCCAATAACTTGTGAAGTTTGTTCATTTCCATGTGCGATAATCTCGATTGCTTCTGACAAACCTCGGCGTAATACCGTAACATTCACGATATCCCCTTTTCGCACATAACTTAATAGCGCAGAAATTGTTGCTTGTTGTGGCGAAATCGCAATATCAATGGTCCCGCCTTGCACCAAGTGTAAATAGGCAATACGTTGAATTAATGAAATCGCTTTTTTGGTACCTAAACGTTTTGCCAATAAAGACGCCATAATATTGGCTTCATCATCACTGGTTAAAGCTATAAACGCATCAATATTTTCAATATGTTCTTCAAATAAAAAACTTTGATCTGAAGCATCAGCACAAAAAACAATTGTTTTTGAAAGTTTTTCAGCTAAAAACTCTGCCCGTTTTTGATTACGTTCAACCAATTTGACACTGTAATCATTTTCTAAAGTTTTAGCTAAACCAGACCCCACATTACCGCCACCAACAATCATAATCCGACGATAATTTTTCTCTAAACGTTGTAATTCACTCATTACCGCACGTAAATGTTGGCTAGCACAAATAAAGGTTACTTCATCACCTGCTTCAATAATGGTTGAACCTTGTGGACGAATGACTTTATCTTGTCGCCAAATTGACACTATACGTGCATCAATATGGGGTAAATGATCTTGTAAGGTTGAAATTGAATAACCGACTAATGGCCCACCATAGTAGGCTTTGACTACTGCCAAACTAACAAGATCATCGGCAAAATTTGCTACCTGTAATGTTCCCGGATAATTTACCAAACGAGCAATGTCTTCAATGACTAACTGTTCTGGTGAAATAATATGATCAATAGGAATCACATCACTTTTAAATAACTTTTCTCTTTCGCGAATATATTCAGCGTTACGAATACGAGCAATTTTAGTCGGAATTTTAAATAGGGTATAAGCGACCTCACAGGCAATCATATTCACTTCATCAGAACTGGTAACCGCGACTAACATATCGGCATCTGTTGCCCCAGCTTCACGTAATGTTCTTGGTGAAGACGCATTACCATGTACTACACGCAAATCGTGTTTATCTTGCAGTTGATTTAAACGATCTGCATCATTATCAACCAGCGTAATTTCATTATCTTCACTGACTAAGTTTTCAGCTAATGTGCCACCAACTTGTCCTGCACCTAAAATGATAATTTTCACGATTTTTACCTTTAGCTTTGTTTAATAAGTTTTGCATAAAAGAAACCATCACCACTCTTCTGTGCTGGGAAACACTGATAACCAAATCCAGTATCAATTCCCGTTGTTTCTAGATGGAGAGGAACTAATTTTGCATCTGAATGTGTTGCTAAAAACTGTTGAATTTGCTGGCTATTTTCTTCTGGCAAAATAGAACAAGTTGCATACAACAAAACGCCGTTTACTTTTAAACGCTGCCATAGCACATTTAAAATTTTCTGTTGCAATGCAGCTAACTGCTCAATATCACTTTGTTGTCGTAACCATTTAATATCAGGATGACGGCGAATAACTCCCGTTGCGGAACAAGGTGCATCTAATAAAATGCGATCAAAGAGTATTCCTGCCTCTAACCACTGATCTGGCTGACTGGCATCGCCACAAATAATCTCTGCTTGTTGATTTAAGCGTTTTAAATTCTCTGATACGCGTTGTAAGCGCCCTTGCTCTACATCCAAAGCAATAACATTTGCCGTTGGTGCAATTTCTAAAATATGTGTCGTTTTACCGCCTGGTGCCGCACAGGCATCCAAAATCAATTCACCATTTTTTGGTTCAAGCAGCTCACCAGCCCATTGTGCATGGCGATCTTGTACACTTACCCAACCTTCTGCAAAATGTGGTAACTGCTCAACACTCACTGCTTTTTCTAAACAAAGTGCTGTTTTTGGCAATGCAATTTCACTCGCAATTTGTTGAGCATTTAATAACGCTTGATACTCGGTTTGTGTCGTATGTTGTTGATTAACCCGCAGCCACATTGGCGGTTTGAGATTATTCTCATCCACAATTTGTCGCCAATGTTCAGGATAATGTTGTTTTAATAAATTCACTAACCATTCAGGATGTAATGTTTGCCAATGCTTATCTACAACCGCCAAAATCGCCTCTTGCTCTCGTAAAAAACGCCGCATCACCCCATTTACTAAACCGCGAAAACTTTCTGCTTTTACTGATTTTGTGGCATTAACTACTTCATCCACCGCCGCATGGGCTGGAATTCGGGTATATAGCAACTGATATAACCCCACTAATAACAAACAGTGAACAATTCGCGTTTTACCTTTTAATGGTTTAGTCACTAATTGCTGAATAATACGTTCTAAACGGGGCAATACTCGGCAGATGCCAAAACAAACCTCTTGTAATAACGCAACATCTTGTGATTTTACTTGCTGTTGCGCCATAGGTAATAAAGAGGAAAGTGATTTTCCTTGATCCAAAACTTGTAATATCACTTCCGCCATTACCGCACGTAATGTTACTTTTTTCCCTGAATCTTGTTGTTTCATCATTATTCACTTACCCGCTGACCAATGACAAACCACTCACTGCGTCCATTTAATAAATCTTGTGCTGACATTGGTTTCTTACCTGCTGGTTGTAACAAGGTTAAATTTAACACGCCCTCTGCAGTTGCAATTTGAATCCCTTGTTTATTTGCTTGAATAATCGTACCAGCTGCAACCTCTTGATGAGGCAGTACATTTGCTTGATAAACTTTTAATGTTTGTGTTTGTTGTTGGCTATCTTTGACTTCAAACCAACTAATAGGCCAAGGATTAAACGCTCGAATACAACGCTCTAATTGTGCTGCGGAAAGAGTCCAATCTAATTTCGCTTCTTCTTTACTTAATTTCTCCGCATAATTGCTTAATTGATCTTGTTGTACTTCTGGTAAATATTTACCTTCTTCTAAATGATCCAACACTTCAATTAATGCTTGTGGTCCTAACTCAGCTAACTTGGCATATAAAGATGCTGACGTTTCATCCGTAGCTATTGGACAAGTAACTTTATATAACATATCGCCTGTATCTAATCCTTCGTCCATTTGCATAATGGTTACGCCACTTTGTTGATCTCCAGCCCAAATTGCACGTTGAATTGGTGCGGCCCCACGCCAACGCGGCAATAAAGATCCATGCACATTTAAGCAACCTAAGCGAGGTGTTTCCAATACAGCCTTAGGTAAAATTAAGCCATACGCAACCACTACCATAACATCAGCATCAATTTGTTGGAGTTGTTGTTGAGCTTCTGTTTTACGTAATGATTTTGGTTGATATACCGGTAAATTGTGTGCTAACGCGAGTTGTTTTACAGGACTTGGTTGTAATTTTTTACCTCGACCAGCGGGTTTATCTGGTTGAGTATAAATAGCAACAACTTGATGTTGCGATGATAAAAGTGCTTGCAAATGTTGTGCAGCAAAATCTGGTGTTCCAGCAAAAATAATCTTCAACGGTTTCATAAATTCACAACCAATACTTAGAATAATTGAATAATAAACAAGCCAATTATCTTACCTTAGGGCTTGATCAAAGAAAAGTGAACAATCTGTACTCTGTTTTGTTCTAACACAAATTTAATAATAAATAGTTTGTTTTCTTTTATTTCAAGGTAAACTATGTGCCACTAAATTTTACTTAGGCTTTTATTTTTCATGCGTTTATTAGTTGTCGGTTTATTTTGCTTATTATTAATTGCTCTATATAACTTCTGGTTTGGCGATTCTGGTTATAGAACCTATCAACAAACTCAAGTAGAGATTGCTGAACAAAAAGTAAAAAATGAGAAACAAAGCCAATTAAACCAAGAAGCAAAAGCAGAAACCCAAGATTTGAAACAAGGTTTTTCTGCGGTTGAAGAAAGAGCAAGAATTAATTACGAGATGGTTAAACCAAACGAAACCTTTTATCGAATTTTAAAATCAGAAAAACAATGAGTACAGATTCATCCCAAATAACACGACGTATTTTTGCGATTGTGCCTGCTGCAGGTATTGGTACTCGTATGCAGTCTGATCGTCCAAAACAATATCTTTCCTTATTAGGAAAAACCATCTTACAACATACTTTAGAAAAATTATTAAACTATCCTGTAATTGAGAAAATTATTGTGGCAGTAGCAAAAGATGATCCCTATTTAATTCATTTTCCATTAAAAGATCATCAAAAAATTCAATGGGTTATTGGTGGAGAAACTCGAGATCAATCTGTATTGAATGCATTAAACGCAATTACAGAACAAGATGTTTGGGTAATGGTTCATGATGCTGCAAGACCCTGTATTACCCATCAAGATTTAGATAAGTTATTACAAATTACTGATCAAAGTGGTGCAATTTTGGCGAAGCCTGTTGTTGATACAATAAAAAAAGCGTTTCCTACTACAACAGTCATCGAAAAAACAGAAGATCGGTCACAGTTATGGCACGCTCTCACACCACAATTTTTTCCTGCCGTACGATTAAAAAACGCATTAATCTCGGCAACACAGCAGGGACTTACTGTTACTGATGAGGCTTCAGCGCTTGAATTAGTTGGTGAACATCCACGATTAGTTGCTGGACGAAGTGATAATCTAAAGATTACTCGTCCTGAAGATTTAGCCTTAGCTGAATTTTATCTACTTCAACAACAAAAAGAGTTTTAAACATGATAAGAATTGGACATGGTTTTGACGTTCATGCATTTACTGATGATGGTAAAGGCTTTGTGATCATTGGTGGGGTAAAAATTCCTTATCCAAAAAGTTTACTTGCCCATTCTGATGGCGATGTTGCTTTACACGCTTTAACTGATGCGTTATTAGGTGCCGCTGCATTAGGTGATATTGGAAAGCTTTTTCCTGATACTGATATGACTTATAAAGGCGCCAATAGTCGTCTTTTATTAATTGAAGCATTTCGCCAAATTCAACAACTGGGATACCAAATTGGTAATGTAGATGTCACTATCATTGCTCAAGCACCAAAAATGCGTCCTTATATTGATCAAATGCGGGCGAATATTGCGGAAGATTTACAGTGCGATATTTCTCAAGTAAATGTTAAAGCAACGACAACTGAAAAATTAGGTTTTACTGGTCGAGGCGAAGGTATTGCTTGTGAAGCTGTTGCTCTAATCATTAAGCAATAACGTGTTCTATTCATAGAAATAATAGGAGCTGAAATAATGAATATTTTATTAAGTAATGATGATGGAATTCATGCTGAAGGCATTCAAACTTTAGCGACATATCTACGCAAAATCGCTAATGTCATTGTTGTGGCTCCCGATCGTAACCGTAGTGCAGCCTCTTCTTCTCTCACGTTAATAGAACCATTACGTCCAAGATTACTGGATAATGGGGATTATTGTGTTAATGGCACACCAGCTGATTGTGTTTATTTAGCAATGAATCATTTACTTTCAGGTAAGATTGATCTTGTCGTTTCAGGTATCAATGCTGGCGTGAATTTAGGTGATGATATTTTATATTCTGGTACTGTTGCCGCAGCTTTTGAAGGTCGCCATTTAGGATTACCTGCGATAGCCGTTTCACTTGATGGCAGACAGCATTACGAAACAGCAGCACAAATTGTCTGTGAATTAATTCCTAAATTACACTCAAACATTTTGCCTAAAAGAGAGATCTTAAATATCAATGTGCCAGATATTCCTTACGATCAACTGAAGGGGATTAAAGTAACCACTTTAGGATACAGATCAAGCGAAGGCGAAATTATTAAACAAACTGATCCTCGAGGAGAATCAATTTATTGGTTAGGTTTATCGAGCCTACCAGAACATGCTGGTGACGGAACAGATTTCCATGCAGTTGCGAATGGATATGTTTCAATTACGCCTATCCAAGCTGATATGACGGCACATCATTCATTAAAAGCTGTGCAAGATTGGTTAAATCTAGGATAAAACACTATGTCCGTTGAGCAACAACGTTTGGTAAATGAACTTTATCATCGAGGAATTACAGATGAGGCTGTTTTACGTGCAATGTATGAAATTCCTCGCCCATTCTTTGTTGAGGAAATTTTTAGTAAACATAGTTATGAAGATATGCCTTTACCGATTGGTGAAGGGCAAACCATTTCTCAACCTTATGTCGTCGCCAAAATGACTTGTTTACTTGCATTACAACCAACGGACAAAGTTTTAGAAATTGGTACAGGTAGCGGTTATCAAACCGCTATTTTAGCTAAACTGGTTCAGCACGTTTTTAGTATTGAAAGAATTAAAAAATTACAATGGCGTGCGATGCACCGCTTTAAAAAACTTGATCTACATAATATTCGTTTAAAACACGGTGATGGTTGGGAAGGGCTTAAAGGTCATGCTCCTTTTGATGCCATTATCGTTACTGCTGCACCTTCACAAGTTCCCCCAGCCTTGTTAGAGCAACTCGCTGATGGTGGACGCCTAGTATTACCTGTTGGTGATGAAAATTACCAAGTATTACAACGTATTACTCGTATTAAAGACAAATATAAAGTCGAAAATATAGAGGAAATTAAATTTGTACCTCTAGTTAAGGGAGATATTCTATGAATTTGTTTGGTCGTTTATATGACAAAACAATGAAATGGTCAAAACACCAATTTGCATTTTATTGGTTATTATTTGTAAGTTTTATCGAAGCTATTTTTTTCCCAATTCCTCCTGACGTAATGTTAGTTCCTATGTCAATGTCAAAACCCCAAAAAGCATTACACTATGCAATTTATTGTGGTTTGGCTTCAACTATTGGTGGTATGTTAGGTTATGCAATAGGGCATTATGCTTTTGATTTAATTAAAGATTATATCACTACTTTAGGATACCAATCGCATTGGGATACTGCGGTTTCTTGGTTTGAACGCTGGGGAATTTTAGTGGTCTTTGTTGCGGGATTTTCGCCAATTCCATATAAAGTATTCACAATTTGTGCTGGTGTGATGAATATGGCTTTCCTACCTTTTGTTGCTACCGCATTCGTTTCTCGTACAGCAAGATTTATTCTTGTTGCCAAATTATCTGCTTGGGGTGGAGAACGTTTTGCTGCTCAATTACGCAATTATATTGAAATCATTGGCTGGGCCGTTGTAGTATTAGCAGTCTGTGCCTACTTCCTCTTGAAATAATCATTTAATAGGAATACTTATGAAACAATCTTTTTTACTTCTTCCTGTGCTTGCAGCCATTCTTGCTGGCTGTAGTAGTAATAATTCTGCACCTGTTGAAGATGCAGACGGAACCTTAACGCCGGGAATTATGCAATCTGTTGGAAATGACAGTAATTCAACTTGGGAACCACAAGTACAACAACAACAAATGCCAACAGATATGATGGCAACACCGGCAGCAACGCCAACCCAACAACAACCTGTAACTCAACCACAACCAACTTATCAACAACCTGCACCTGCCGCAGCACCAGTAGCTACACCAAAACCTGTAGCAACACCTGTTCCAGCTGCAAAACAACAAGTTTCTCAAGATTTTACAATTCCAAGAAATCCGCAAACTAATGCGCCTGACTACAGTAAAATTGATAAAGGATTCTATAAAGGTTCAACTTATACCGTTCGTAAAGGCGATACAATGTTCTTGATTGCTTATATCTCTGGTATGGATGTACGTGATCTTGCTGCATTAAATAATATTCCTGAACCTTACAAATTAAGTGTAGGACAAACATTAAAAGTTAATAATAGTACAGCAGCAACATCAGCTTCTGCACCTGCACCAACTCATTCAGCACCAGCAGCTGCAGCTCAACCACAGCAACCAGCAGTGACTTATACACCTGGTCCTAATGGTACTGCTTACGGCTCAGACGGTACTATTGTTGGTCCGATTAAATCAACTGCTGGTGTAGCACCTACAACCGCAACTAATTCTGTAAATACAGTTCCTGTTACTGCGGAACCAGCAGCACCAGTAAGCCAACCAGTTACTACAATGCCAGCTGCAACCACTAATAATAGTAATATCACTTGGATCTGGCCAACCAAAGGTAATGTTATCCAAGGATTTTCTAATAGTGATGGTGGTAATAAAGGGATTGATATCGGCGGATCACGTGGACAAGCCGTTTATGCTGCTGCTCCAGGTCGTGTAGTTTATGCTGGTAATGCTTTAAGAGGTTATGGTAACTTGATCATTATTAAACATAATGATGATTATCTTAGTGCCTATGCTCACAACGAAACGATCTTAGTTAAAGATCAGCAACAAGTTACTGCTGGTCAACAGATCGCTAAAATGGGAAGCTCTGGAACTAATAGTGTAAAACTTCACTTTGAAATTCGTTATAAAGGTAAATCAGTTAATCCAACCACTTACTTACCAAGAAACTAATTTCTCATTTTTAAAACGGTATCTTCAAGATGCCGTTTTTTATTGCCTTAATGAAATTCCTTTTACTTCTTTTCTACTTTTCCGCTACCATAGATTTATTCTTAGTATTATTAAATTTAAGGAACTCTTATGACGTCTATTTGTATTATTACAGGGAGCACTTTAGGCGGTGCTGAATACTTAGCTGAACATATCGATGATTGTTTACAACAACACGGCTTTTCTACTCGTATTTTTCATGGTCCTGAGTTAAATCAGGTGATCGAGGATAAAATTTGGTTAGTTGTTACCTCTACACATGGTGCTGGCGATTTACCAGATAATCTACAACCTTTATTTGAACAATTAGCTGAAGATCGACCTGATTTAAGTACTTTACGTTTTGCTGTTGTTGGTTTGGGAAATAGTGACTACGACACTTTCTGTTTTGCAGTAGATCGTGTAGAAAAAAGCTTAATTGATCTAAAAGCAACTCAACTTTGCCCTTCATTAAGGATCGATGTTTTATCCACTAATGATCCAGATAAAGATGCTGAAATTTGGTTACCTTCACTACTAGATCAGCTTAAAAATGATTAAATAATCCACACGATCCTCTGTGGATAACTTGCTTATTTTCCGTTATAAAAACTGTTTTTTTCTTGAATATAATATTGGATCTTTTTTAACCTGTGGATAACTAATCATTTTATCCACAAGAAAGATCACTTTAATCTAGCTGATCTTAACAAACAAAAAAAGATCCTAACTCATTAAGATCTATTAAGAAAATAGCTTTCTCCACAAGGATCTCGCGATCTATTAATAACAATAATAAAAAGATCTCTATATAAAGATCTTATATTACTTTTTGCGATCTTTTTTAAGATCCACCATAAAATTAACTTTTAACAGATCTTAATTTTTCGGTTAAAATAGCTCGATTTTTTTACCACTCTATAGATTTCAATTTTTAGGTTTTTTATGTTTTATCCAAATAACTATGATGTCATTGTTGTTGGAGGCGGACATGCGGGTACAGAAGCCGCTCTCGCACCAGCAAGAATGGGATTAAGAACATTATTAATTACACATAATATAGATACTTTAGGACAAATGTCTTGTAACCCTGCTATTGGTGGGATTGGTAAAGGCCACTTAGTAAAAGAGATCGATGCACTCGGTGGCTTGATGGCTCATGCTACTGATAAAGCTGGGATCCAATTCAGAACATTAAATAGCAGTAAAGGGCCTGCGGTACGTGCAACTCGTGCTCAAGCTGATCGTGTTTTATATCGCCAAGCAGTAAGAACAGCTCTTGAAAATCAACCTAATTTAGATCTTTTCCAACAAGAAGTAACAGATATTTTAATTGAAAATGGTCATGTTACAGGTGTTACAACTAAAATGGGTCTGACTTTCAAAGCAAAAGTGGTGGTATTAACAGCAGGGACTTTCTTAGCAGGTAAGATCCATATTGGTTTAGATAATTATGAAGGTGGTCGTGCTGGTGATCCTGCATCAGTACGTTTAGCAGAACGTTTACGAGATCTTGATTTACGTGTTGCTCGTTTAAAAACAGGAACACCTCCTCGTCTAGATGCGCGTACAATTGATTTTTCTGTATTAAAACAACAACATGGAGATGAAATTCTTCCTGTATTTTCTTATATGGGAAGTGTTGATGAGCATCCACAACAAGTACCTTGTTACATCACGCATACCAATTTAAAAACGCACGATATTATCCGATCTAACTTAGATCGCAGCCCAATGTACACAGGGATCATTGAAGGAGTAGGACCTCGTTATTGTCCTTCGATCGAAGATAAAGTTATGCGTTTTGGTGATCGCAATGGGCATCAGATCTTTTTAGAGCCAGAAGGATTAACCAGTAATGAGATCTATCCAAATGGGATCTCAACAAGTTTGCCATTTGATGTACAAATGGGGATCGTAAATTCAATGCAAGGTTTAGAAAATGCAAGGATCGTGAAACCGGGTTATGCTATTGAGTACGATTACTTTGATCCAAGAGATCTCAAACCTTCATTAGAAACAAAAGCGATCAATGGTTTATTCTTTGCTGGTCAGATCAATGGTACAACAGGTTATGAGGAAGCTGCAGCACAAGGTATTTTAGCGGGATTAAATGCAGGGTTGCATGTCCAAGATAAAGAAGCTTGGTATCCTCGCCGTGATCAAGCTTATATCGGAGTTTTAGTTGATGATCTTTGTACACTTGGTACAAAAGAACCTTATCGAGTCTTTACCTCTCGTGCTGAATATCGTTTATTGTTACGTGAAGATAATGCAGATATTCGTTTGACAGCAATTGGTAGAGAATTAGGCTTGGTTGATGATGCGCGTTGGGCAAGATTTAATCAAAAATTAGAAAATATTGAATTAGAGCGTCAACGTTTAAGACAGATTTGGATTCATCCACGTTCAGAATATTTAGCAGAAGTTAATGCGGCATTAAATTCACCATTAATGCGAGAAGCTAGTGGTGGGGATCTTTTACGTCGTCCAGAAATGACTTATGAGAAATTATGTACTTTAACGCCATTCCAGCCTGCGATGGCAGATAAAGAAGCGGTAGAACAAGTAGAAATTTCAATTAAGTATCAAGGCTATATTGAACATCAAAATGAAGAAATTGAGCGTCATAAACGACACGAAAATACTTTAATTCCAGCACATTTTGATTATTCTGCGGTAATTGGCTTATCAAATGAAGTAAGAGCGAAGCTTGAACAACATAAACCAGTATCGATTGGACAAGCTTCTCGTATTTCTGGAATTACGCCCGCTGCGATTTCAATTTTATTAGTTTATTTGAAAAAGCAAGGTATGCTTAAGCGTGGAGAATAACAACAGTATGTTACTTGGCAAATTAACGCAATTATTGGCACAAGCTAACATTTCTCTACCCGATCAGCAAAAAGCTCAACTAGTGAAGCTAGTTGAGCTTTTACATAAATGGAATAAGGCTTATAACCTGACTTCTGTGCGTGATCCTGAAGAGATGTTGGTTAAACATATTTTAGATAGTTTAGTGGTTAGCCCTTATTTACAAGGTGAACGATTTATTGATGTTGGTACAGGCCCTGGCTTACCTGGCTTACCTTTGGCGATTATCAATCCAGATAAACAATTTTATTTATTAGATAGTTTAGGTAAAAGAATTCGTTTTATCCGTAATGCAATTCGAGAATTAGGATTAACGAATGTAGAACCTGTTCTAAGTCGAGTGGAAGAGTATCAACCAGAACAAAAATTTGATGGTGTCTTAAGTCGGGCATTTGCATCTTTACAGGATATGGCGGAGTGGTGTCAGCATTTACCAAGTGAAAAAGGTATTTTTTATGCTTTAAAAGGACAATACCAAGAAGATGAAGTAAAAATGTTAAATGATAATTTTCAAATTATTGATGTTATTAAATTAACTGTGCCTGAACTGGTGGGTGAAAGACACTTAATTTGCTTAAAATCTGTAGCAAAAATTTAACAAAAAAGTACATAGCGGCTCAAAAGTTAAAATTTTTCTTA
This sequence comes from Gallibacterium faecale, assembly GCF_027920745.1. NCBI lineage: Bacteria > Pseudomonadati > Pseudomonadota > Gammaproteobacteria > Pasteurellales > Pasteurellaceae > Gallibacterium > Gallibacterium faecale. The sequence goes on from NZ_JAQIBB010000002.1 coordinate 49,551, forward strand.
AAAATGTTAAGTTTGTAACACTTTTATAGTATTAAATTGATTGCATAAAATAGAACACCTCGTATAATTGATGGTGTTTGAAAGGGCTATGGCTCTTGTATTTAGTAGTAAGTGTCTAAAATATGTCAATATGGTTTAACCATACTAAAACATTATATAAAAAGGTTTTCATAATAATGGCAGTTTTTATTGCCATTGTTTTTGTTGGATTATATCCATTTCAATCTGTTTATGCTTGGCCTTTTCTATTTGGTGCACTAATTGGCTTAATTCCACAAATCTTATTTGTTGGCTTTTTGCTGTTTAGAGGATTAAATACGCCTCAAGCAAACAAGATTAAAGTGTTATATCAAGCGGAAATTTTTAAAGTTTGTATAACAATTTTGTTTTTTGTGATGTTGTTTGTCATAGATAAAACAATTTCACCATTAGGTCTATTCGGTGGTTATTTTGGTGTAATCATTTTGAATAACCTATTGCTATTTATTTTGAGAAATAGCAATTTAACTTAATCAGCATTTTAACAAATCAGTAGGAACAAATATGTCTGCAGAAGGTTCAACTCTCACTTCTATGGAATATATAAACCACCACCTAGGTAATTTAAAAGCGGGTGAAGGTTTCTGGTCATTCCATTTCGATACCCTTTTATTTTCTGTTATTTGCGGTGTAGCATTTTTATATATTTTTTATCGTGTTGCACAAAACGTTACCACAGGAAAACCAACGAAATTACAAGCTGCTGTAGAGATTTTGGTTGAATGGATCAACGGTATTGTGACAGAAAACTTTCATGGTAGCCGTAATGTAGTCGCACCATTAGCATTAAGTATTTTTGTATGGGTATTCTTAATGAATACTATCGACTTAGTTCCTGTTGATTATTTACCTAAATTAGCTGCGATTTTATCTGGAGACGATCATATTCATCTTCGTGCAGTACCTACAACAGATATGAACTTAACCTTTGCTTTAGCATTAGGTGTTTTTGTTCTGATTATTTATTACACAATCAAGTCTAAAGGTGTAAGTGGTTTTGTTAAAGAATACACAATGCATCCATTTAATCATTGGGCTTTAATCCCGGTTAACCTTATTCTTGAGTCTGTAACCTTACTTTCTAAACCAGTATCGTTATCTTTGCGTTTATTCGGAAATATGTATGCTGGTGAATTAATCTTTATTTTGATTGCTGTGATGTATTCAGCCAATATGGTAGTTGCTGCAATGGGGATTCCATTACAAATTATTTGGGCAATTTTCCACATTTTAGTTGTTACATTACAAGCATTTATATTCATGATGTTAACCGTGGTTTATTTAAGTATTGCTTATAATAAATCTGAACATTAATTGTTTTTTTAACCTCAGCATTTTTGCTGTTATCTTTAACCAAACTGGAGAAAAATATGGAAACTGTAATTAGTGCAACAATTATCGCTGCATCTATCATGTTCGCTTTTGCTGCTTTAGGTACCGCTATTGGTTTCGGTATCTTAGGGGGTAAATACTTAGAATCAGCAGCTCGTCAACCTGAGTTAGCAAACTCTTTATTGACCAAAATGTTCATTGTTGCTGGTTTACTTGATGCGATTGCGATGATTGCGGTAGGTATCGGTTTATACTTTGCGTTCGCAAACCCATTCGTTTCATTGTTAGGTTAATACATAACGGATTACTCTGTTATAGAGTAAATCACCAACTTCAATAGGAGGTCCGTTGTGAATATCAACGCAACATTAATTGGACAAACAATAGCCTTTATCATCTTTGTATGGTTTTGTGTGAAATATGTTTGGCCACCAATTATTAAAGCTATCGAAGAACGCCAAACTCAAATTGCGAATGCATTGGCAGCAGCTGAAGTAGCGAAAAAAGAACAAGCTGATACTAAAGCATTAATTGAACAAGAAGTAAATGCGGCGAAAACACAAGCTCAATCAATTATTGATGCAGCAAATCGTCGTCGTAATGAAATCTTGGCAGAAGTGCAAACAGAAGCGGAAGCTTTAAAAGCTAAAATTGTTGAACAAGGTTATGCACAAATTGAAGCAGAACGTAAACGTGTTCAAGAAGAATTACGTGTTAAAGTTGCTTCATTAGCCGTTGCGGGAGCTGAAAAAATTGTTGCTCGTAATATTGATGAAGCGGCTAATAATGACATCATTGATAAACTCGTGTCTGAATTATAAGGAAGGTAGGCTATGTCAGAATTTACTACAGTAGCTCGTCCTTATGCGAAAGCGGCTTTTGATTTTGCAATTGAACATGATCAATTAGCTCAGTGGCAAACAATGTTAGGTTTTGCGGCGGCTGTAGTTACTGATGATAGAATGCAAAATCTATTAGTCAGCGATTTATCAGCAACAAAAATTGCCGATGTGATCATTAAAATTTGTGGTGATCAGTTAGATCAATACGGTGAAAATTTCATTCGTATTATGGCTGAAAATAAACGTTTAAATGTATTACCAGCCGTTTTAGCACAATTTAAAGAGTATGTGGATTATTACCAATCAATCACAGAAGTTAATGTTACCTCCGCTTTTCCATTAAGTGATAAGCAACAACAAAATATTATTGCTGCAATGGAAAAAAGGCTTGCTCGTAAAGTTAAATTAAATTGCAATGTGGACAGTACATTAATTGCAGGTGCAGTTATTCGTACCGATGAGTTTGTCATTGATGGAAGTAGTCGTGGTCAAATTGCTCGTTTAGCTAATGAGTTGCAATTGTAAGAGGAAAAAAAGATGCAACTAAATTCTACAGAAATTAGTGAACTGATTAAAAAACGTATTGCCCAGTTTGAAGTCGTTAGCGAAGCACGCAATACTGGCACAATCGTTTCCGTGAATGACGGTATCATCCGTATTCATGGTTTAACTGAAGTAATGCAAGGTGAAATGATTGCATTACCAGATAACCGTTATGCAATCGCATTAAACTTAGAAAGAGATTCAGTTGGTGCGGTGGTAATGGGACCTTATGCAGATTTAGCAGAAGGTATGGAAGTTCAATGTACAGGTCGTATTTTAGAAGTTCCAGTTGGTCGTGGTTTATTAGGTCGTGTTGTTAATACATTAGGCCAACCAATTGATGGAAAAGGTGAAATTGAACATGATGGTTTCTCACCAGTAGAAGTGATTGCACCAGGTGTAATCGATCGTAAATCTGTTGATCAACCTGTACAAACTGGTTATAAAGCTGTTGACTCAATGATTCCAATTGGTCGTGGTCAACGTGAGTTAATTATCGGTGACCGTCAAACCGGTAAAACAGCATTAGCTATTGATGCTATCATTAATCAACGTGATTCAGGTATTAAGTGTGTTTACGTTGCTATTGGTCAAAAAGCATCAACTATTGCTAACGTAGTACGTAAATTAGAAGAACATGGTGCATTAGCAAATACAATTGTTGTTGTTGCATCAGCAGCAGAATCAGCCGCATTACAATATCTTGCGCCATATGCAGGTTGTGCAATGGGTGAATATTTCCGTAATCGTGGTGAAGATGCCTTAATCGTATATGATGATTTATCAAAACAAGCAGTAGCTTATCGTCAAATTTCATTATTATTACGTCGTCCACCTGGACGTGAAGCATTCCCTGGTGATGTGTTCTATTTACACTCTCGTTTACTTGAGCGTGCAGCACGTGTTAATGCTGATTTCGTTGAACGTTTTACTAATGGTGAAGTTAAAGGTAAAACAGGTTCATTAACAGCATTACCAATTATTGAAACACAAGCAGGGGACGTTTCTGCGTTCGTTCCGACAAACGTAATTTCGATTACCGATGGTCAAATCTTCCTTGAAACAAACCTCTTTAACTCAGGTATCCGTCCTGCGGTAAACCCAGGTATTTCTGTTTCTCGTGTAGGTGGTGCAGCACAAACTAAAGTAATGAAGAAATTGTCAGGGGGTATTCGTACTGCTCTTGCACAATATCGTGAGTTAGCAGCGTTTGCACAATTTGCATCAGACTTAGATGATGCAACACGTAAACAACTTTCTCATGGTCAAAAGGTAACTGAATTATTGAAACAAAAACAATATTCACCAATGACCGTTGCTCAACAGTCTTTAGTGTTATTTGCTGTTGAATTTGGTTATTTAGATGATGTAGAGCTTAACCGTATCGGTTCTTTTGAGTCTGCATTATTAGAATATGCTGAAAACAATTACAGTGAATTTATGCAAGAGTTAACAAAGACTGGTAACTATGATGATGCTGTAAAAGATACCTTAAAGGCAATTTTAGACTCATTTAAACAAAACAGTGCATGGTAATTACCAAAGACGTAACGGAGAGATGAAATGGCAGGTGCGAAAGAGATAAGAACCAAAATCGCCAGTGTACAAAGTACACAGAAAATTACTAAGGCGATGGAAATGGTTGCTGCCTCCAAAATGCGTAAAACGCAAGAACGCATGTCTTCTTCACGTCCGTATTCTGACACAATACGTTACGTAATTAGCCATGTATCAAAAGGTAGCATTGGATATAAACACCCTTTCTTAGTCGAAAGAGAAGTAAAGAATGTTGGTTACATTATCGTTTCAACGGATCGTGGATTATGTGGCGGTTTAAATATCAACTTATTTAAACACGTTATGAATGAAATGAAAACGTTTAGTGATAAGGGTGTCGGTGTTCAGCTAAGTTTGATCGGTGCTAAAGGTATTAATTTCTTCCAATCAATGGGCGTAGCTAAAGTGGTTTCTCAAACTTCTGGTATTGGTGATACGCCTTCTGTGGAAGAACTTATCGGTACTGTAAATACAATGGTTGAAGCTTATCGAAATGGAGAGGTTGATGTGGTTTATCTCGTATTTAATAAATTTATTAATACGATGTCGCAAAAACCGACTTTAGAAAGATTACTTCCATTACCTTCATTGGAAAACGATCGTTTACAAAGTGGTATTTGGGATTATATCTATGAGCCAGATCCAAAAGTATTACTTGATAGTTTATTGATTCGTTATATTGAATCACAAGTATATCAAGCAGCAGTAGAAAACTTAGCATCTGAGCAAGCGGCGAGAATGGTAGCAATGAAAGCTGCGACAGATAATGCAGGTAACTTAATTAAAGAGTTACAACTTATCTATAACAAAGCTCGTCAAGCAAGCATCACAAATGAATTAAATGAAATTGTCGCTGGTGCGGCTGCAATTTAAAGTAGATTAGAGGAATGATAATGGCAACTGGAAAAATTGTACAAATCATCGGTGCCGTCATTGACGTTGAGTTTCCACAAGATACAGTGCCAAGAGTGCACGAAGCCTTAAATGTTGAAACAGGGCTTGTACTTGAAGTACAACAACAATTAGGTGGTGGAGTTGTACGTTGTATTGCAATGGGATCTTCAGACGGATTAAAACGTGGATTAACTGTAACTAACACAGGCAGTCCAATTTCTGTACCAGTAGGAACAGAAACATTAGGACGTATTATGAACGTACTTGGTGAACCTATTGATGAAAGAGGTCCAATTGGTGAAAAAGAACGTTGGTCAATCCACCGTGCAGCACCAAGTTATGAAGAACAAGCAAATAGTACAGAATTATTAGAAACAGGTATCAAAGTTATCGACTTAGTTTGCCCATTCGCAAAAGGGGGTAAAGTCGGATTATTCGGTGGTGCTGGTGTAGGTAAGACCGTTAATATGATGGAACTTATCCGTAACATTGCGATTGAGCACTCTGGTTATTCTGTATTCGCTGGGGTAGGTGAACGTACTCGTGAAGGGAACGACTTCTACCACGAAATGCAAGAATCTAACGTATTAGATAAAGTATCTTTGGTTTACGGTCAGATGAATGAGCCACCAGGTAACCGTTTACGTGTTGCGTTAACAGGTTTGACTATGGCGGAAAAATTCCGTGATGAAGGCCGTGACGTACTTTTCTTCGTAGATAATATTTATCGTTATACCCTTGCTGGTACTGAAGTATCTGCGTTACTTGGTCGTATGCCTTCTGCGGTAGGTTATCAACCAACACTTGCAGAAGAAATGGGGGTATTACAAGAACGTATTACTTCAACTAAGACTGGTTCTATCACCTCTATCCAAGCAGTATATGTTCCTGCGGATGACTTAACTGACCCATCTCCAGCAACAACCTTTGCTCACTTGGATGCGACAGTGGTATTAAGCCGTCAAATTGCATCATTAGGGATTTACCCAGCGGTTGACCCATTAGATTCAACTTCACGTCAACTTGATCCACAAGTAGTTGGTCAAGAACACTATGAAGTAGCTCGTGGTGTACAATCAATTTTACAACGCTATAAAGAGTTGAAAGATATTATCGCAATCCTTGGTATGGATGAACTTTCAGAAGAAGATAAATTAGTGGTAGCACGTGCTCGTAAGATCGAACGTTTCTTATCACAACCATTCTTCGTTGCTGAAGTCTTTACAGGATCACCAGGTAAATATGTGCCATTAAAAGAAACAATTCGTGGCTTCAAAGGTATTTTAAGCGGTGAATATGACCATATTCCAGAACAAGCGTTCTATATGGTTGGTTCAATCGATGAAGTATTAGAAAAAGCGAAGAAAATGTAATTGCTCCTAAGGCAAATCACTCGCTAAGGAGATAAATAATGGCAACTTTTAATTTAACTGTTGTAAGTGCGGAACAAAAAATATTTTCAGGTGTTGTTGAAAGTATTCAAGTAACAGGGAGCGAAGGGGAATTAGGAATTCTCGCGGGCCATACTCCATTGTTAACTTCAATTAAGCCGGGTATTGTAAAAATTATGCAACAAGGCAAAGAAGAAGTTATCTATGTGTCTGGTGGTTTCCTTGAAGTTCAACCTGGAAATGTGATTGTATTGGCGGATACTGCTATTCGAGGAGAAGATCTTGATAAAGAACGTATCCTTGCAGCGAAACGTCGTGCAGAAGAAAATATTCGCAGTTCGCATAAAGATGGTAATTATGAGCTTATGGCTTCTAAACTATCGAGAGAACTTGCAAAATTACGTGCTTATGAATTAACAGAAAAAGCAGTGAAAAATAAACGCTAGGTTTAAATATTAGCTTCAAGAAAAGCCAGTTATGTAAATACATAGCTGGCTTTTT
>NZ_JAQIBB010000003.1:0-5165 GCF_027920745.1 Gallibacterium faecale
GATATCCCAAATGGATATACAGATTATAAAGAAATGCTGAAATCTAATAAATTTGATATTGTCAGTATATGTACACCTATTCAAACACATTTTGATATCATCAAAGAGTGTATTAAGAATGGAGTTAAAGTGATTTTCTGTGAAAAGACTATTTCTTATTCTCTAGAAGAATCTAAGGAAATAGTTGAGTTATGCGATAAGCATAATGTTATTATCGCTGTTAATTACATTTTTCGTTGGGATAATCTTATTCAAGAAATTAAGGGACTATTAGATTCAAATGCTATAGGGAATATTTATTCTTTAGTTGGTTATGGTGCAACTGCTTTACATACGAGTACAAGCCATTTAATAGATTTATTGCTTTATTTTTCTGGTTCAGATATTGAATATGTTGTTGGAGATATTCAAAAAGATTTTGTGAGAAATGTTCACGGTATTTCTGATGTCGGAGGAACAGGAATGATAAAGTTTAAATCTAATTCTATTGGGTTCATTAAAGGTACTAGTTCTTCCCCAATGAAATATATGTTTGAATTAGACATACTTGGCGAAAATGGGCGAATAAGATTATACAACAATGGATCATCTTATGATTTATATAAATTTTCAAGTAGTGAAAATTCATCAGGTAGCAAGTATGAACATTTAGATTTAGTCTATTCAAAACACAATACTACTCCAAATGAAAGAATGATAGATGCCATTTTAAGTCTAATTGAAGGTATTGAAACAGGAAAACAACCTGTATCAAATATAAAAACGGCAATAGAATCAATAGAGGTTATTGAAAGTATAAAACTATCATCAATGAATGGAAATATAATTAAATTTCAATAAAGAATCTTCATAGCTATCACCGCAGGTTAATGCTTCAGGAATATCTCTAAATGATACAGCATATAATCCGCTATCTTCTTTTTCAAAAGTTGCTGGGTATAACATAGTTTTCTCTCTACCGCCTTTCGCTTCGCTTCAATTGCTAAACTTCTGACAATACACAAAACAAGTTTGTTTTTGTCAGAAGTTATAAATAAATCAATTAAACATCATCGACTAAATCGATTTGTTTTTTGTCTATTTTGACTAACTCACAATCAACCAATTTAAAGCCACGTTTACGTAATTCTTCAAGCATTTTTTGTTTATTCCCTAGCTTAGATCTAAAACTGGCATTAGTTTCTAAAAAGACCCAATAATTGCGTAAATCTTCTAACGTTACAGTGTCTAAGTCAGAATAAAAATTATCTAAAATAGCTAAGCAGTCTTTTGCATAATTTCCATATTCTGCACTACTCATTTTTGGATTCTGCTTATCTAACTTTACAAACTTACCGTACTTATTCTTATGCGGAAAAGATGGACGTTTATTATTTTCTAATTCTGCCTTTACAACCTTTTCTTTCAATTCAATTATGAATTTTAACGCTACTATTTTTCGTCCACACTTAATCTGCTTAACATCGATAAATAAATCTGATTTAGCATTAATTTCATTGATTGATGGAGTTAAAACATCTCGTTTAAAGACTTTGAATTCTTTATATTTCTCATCAAGCATTAAAATTCTTCTGATTTCATCAACTTCAATTTCTTGATTTTGCATGCCATGAATTTTCTTACATAATTCATACAACCTTATAGAATAAGTACCATTAAAACCACTTACACTTAACAAATGATATTGTGTATAACCCAAACGTTTATCTAATTCGAATAAATAGGGTATAACTCTATGGCTAAACTCAAATGAAATTCTTCCCTCTCCTTTGTGATACTTTGTTCTACTTTCAATCCATCGAAATTCTGTAGTTTCATTTTCTCCTTTAAGGATAATCGAACGATCATATAAACGCTTAGAAGCATTAAGTAAATCACGATAAGCTATTTTCTCAGAAACATTAAAGCTATTAGCATAATCTTTGGCAAATAAAGTAACTTTGCTTTGCTCAATATTTCTACTATCTAATTTGGCAAGACTTAGCAATATAATTCGTTGCTCAGCTATGCTAAGTCTATAACCAGCTTCAACTATCGGATGTGCTTTTCGAATTATTAAATCGCTCATAAAACAACCCTAAGGTGATGTGAATGATGGTATTAGTTATATCACAAATTAAATATATAACCAATAAAAGTGATGTTAAATTTCATATTTATAACCAATACCATCATTTATATCACCTTTAACCATCATTTATATCACCTTTAACCATCATTTATATCACCTTTAACCATCATTTATATCACCTTTAAATCTCTAGAGCCTTGTTATGCGGGGTTTGCGAGAGTCAGAAAGAAAGAAAGAAAGAAAGAAGAAATATATAGAGGGCTTCGCCCTATTTTCTATTTTTTCTGTTCTTTATGTGTTTTAACGATAAGTTCACTGAAAGAAAAGATTTTATAAATGACTACTGCAGAAAATAGGATTGCACTGAGTAGCTCTAGATCTTCATTTAGATTAATACATACAAATAAATAGAGTCCTATAAACAATAACAACTCAAAAACTCGCTTTATTTGACGAAAAGAAACATACAAAAACATGCAGTAAGCAATACTACAAGCAAGTATTCCATTAAAAACTATGAGTAACATTTTTTATCCCTTTTTAAACGGCAATAAATCGAGCATAGTGCCATTTTATAAAAAAACCATATCAAAAAAACAAAAAAATGCCGTTATACTCAATTTTAACCCCTAATCTGATGGTAAATCAGATCATGTAGCTGATATGAATAAAAAATCATTTAGGAGAAAAAAATTTATAATGAGTTTTTAGCCGTTAAAATCAAAGAGGGTAGAGAAGATATACTAGCAGGGAGATACATCAAACTAGGAAAAGCTAAAGCCCGTATGCGATTAATAATTAAATAAATCTACTGATAAGTAGTTTTGAATAACTAAAATCACTTTAAGTCCGCCGTAATTAAAAAATTCTTCGATAAATACGGGCTATTGATTCACATAGTTCTTATTAAGTGGATTTAAATTTAGATAGTGTTTTTACACACCACACGCAAAAGCAATAAATTGCTTTTTCTTTATAAAGATCAATATCTTGCCACTAACCTAAAAAAGGTTCTCATAATTTTTTATGCACAAATTTGTGCAAATTTAACACAAATTTGTTCTCTTTGATTTATAAGGAAAGTTTCGATAAAAAAACGGAATTTGCACAAATCTGTACAGATTTGTGCTTCATTTTGATGGAGATTTTAGCTCAAATTTTGAATAACAATCGTAAGAAAGTTTATTTTACGGTCTAAAAACAGAGTATTTATATTACTTATAAAGCGATTTTCTTTATTGTAATTACGGTCTAATCAGGAATAAGTACAAGACTTAAAAGGACTATTAGTGTTATAATTGAAAAGGCGATAAGGTTTTACCCTTACCGCCTTTGGCTAGTTATTCAAGTGCTACCAAGCTGTCGGGCTGTAGAGCAGCAACACGAATAACACGATTAGAATTATTAAGATAATTTTCATCGGTCTGATCTCGTATCAGAGTTAAAACCAACTGATCGAGATGTGCCACTACCTGACCCGCCAGTCAGGTAATGACAACACCTGACCAGCCGATAAAGATTATAACAACAAAACCGCCTAAGAGGCGGTTTTGTTTTATCTATGATTCGACAATATTACTTTAGCTGAAATACTTGGCGGTAATTCAATTAATACTTCACCGTCTTTTGCTTTGCTCGGTAACGGCACACTGCGGTTAGTTTCAAAATAAAACGTCGTGGCATTTAACCTAGTTTGGAAATTCAGACCCTATTGAATTTCGTTGTTATCCTTAAATCTCGCTTATCAGGTGTGCTTGTATTTCTTGGGGCTTTCGCCTTTCTAACCGTAGCACGAAACGGAGACAGAGCTTTTATCACTTCTACGCCTGTTTATTCTTCCGAAGTCCGAGCTGAAGACCGTCTAATTTAAGGTTTGCGTTTGTCTGTTTACGTCGTTGAATGGTTTTTTGGTAGTAGGGACGCTTCGCAATCTCTTGCATTACTAGCTACCCTTTTTTTATGAGAAACAATACAAATATTTTATAATTACTACCTTTTAGGTATGGGCTTAGTCGTATGGGTAATGATTCTTTTATAAGATTTTCTTATGTTTTGTTAATGGGTTTTGGTTTTCCTATTATGCGTTATATGAGTATTCATTTTGATACTTTAAATAATAATGCTGTTCGATTTCTCTCTGGTGGGTTGTTATTCGTTTTTATTTGTATATTAAAATATAGAACAGAACTACTTAAGTTGCTCAGAGAACCTTCAATCATCTTATATCTTCTTTTGTTAGCTATTTTTATGACTGGTAATATGTATTTTTTTATTAATGGTCTTAAATATACTTCAGCTTTAGCAGGCAGTATTTTTGGCATTATGTCTATGCCTTTAGCTGTTATTATGGCCGCAATTTTCTTTCAAGATGAAAGGGAAAAAGTAAAACAAAAGAGCTTTTATATTGGTAGTGTCTTATCTGTAATTGGTTCTTTGATATTTGTAATTTATAGCAACAAAACTGGTGGGGGTAATGATTTTATAACAGGATCACTCTTTTTGGGGACAGCTATATTTATTCAATCTATTCAAAACCTTTTCGTTAAAAAGGTCGCAAAAAAATTAAATGCCATCGTTATCAGTGCATCCACTGCTACTTTATCTGGACTTGTTTATCTACTTTTAGCAAGTAATACAGGTGTTATTTATCAATTACAAGATATTAGTTCAGGCTTGCTGATCGGATTAATCTTTGCTGGAATGTATGGAATGCTAACAGGTATGTTATTTGCATTTTATATTGTTCAAAAACAAGGGGTAGTTGTTTTCAATATTATTCAATTAACAGTTCCCTTATCTACTGCGTTTATTGGTTACTTTACTTTAGGTGAAACTATTTCTATTTATCAAGGTTTTGGTGCTGCAATCGTTATTGTAGGATGTGTTATTTCATTGAGGAAAAAATCCCATGGAGATTAATATGTATAATGTGGGTGTTATAGGATTAGGCTTGATTGCTTATGGTATAGATAAAGATCCAAACAGAAAAATAATATGGAGTCATATTAAAGCATATAAAAGTATTGAAAATATACGAATATCATCAGTATGTGATGTTAATAAATCTTTGGTAGATTCTATCCAAAAAGAATGT
>NZ_JAQIBB010000004.1:0-5096 GCF_027920745.1 Gallibacterium faecale
TAAATGTGCCTTTATTTTTATCATATCACAACAAAACAAAACCCAGCTTTTTAGCTGGGTTTTATCTTATTTATTTTCTGCATATTGTTTCAGAATGATATACATCTCATCTTTCAAACGTAATTTCATTTTTTTAAGCGTTTCGATTTCCTCTGGAGTGCCATAATCGATCTTATCTATCATATTTTGAATTTTATGGTCGAGTTCATTATGCTCATCAAATAATTTAGCAAAATGCTTATCTTGGTTTTTTAATACACTAATTAAATCACGATATTCTGGAAACATAATTTTCTTCTCTGGATAGTAACTTATCCTTAATATAGCGTTTTTCCTATTAGGCTACTGTGAACAACATCACACTTTGTCTATTTGTTGTTTTATTTTCTGCAATAATGCTTCACAACATTGATCTAATAAACTATATGTTTCCGCAAAGTTATGCGTGTACCAAGGATCTGGAATATGATCTTTGGTTAATTGTGGACATAAGTTAGTAATTTTAAAAATCTGCTCTGGGTGATGACCAAACAAACGTTCTAAATCTTCAATATTGCTGTCATCCATACCAATAATATAATCGAACTGTGTTATATCTTGTTTGCGTACTTGCCGACTACGAAAGCCATTGCTCTCAATTTTATGTAAATCTAACATATCTGCTGTACCGCAATGCATTCCTTCTCCACTATGCCAACCAGCGGTTCCTGCACTATCAATCTGAATAAATTCACTTAATCCCGCTTTCTGTACTTTATCCTTAAAAATAAATTCAGCCATTGGTGAACGACAGATATTCCCTAAACAGACAAATAATACACTGATTTTATGCATAGTAATTTCCTATAAACTTAAAAAATAAGGCAGTAAAATTACTGCCTTATCTCAAATATAGCAAGCAAGTATTTGATTAATTTAACCAACCTAATTGATACACAATAAATAATAATGCAAATGCAGTAAGATAAAGTAAGCCAATTAAAGAAAGCCAGTAGAGTCCGCCTGTTACTCGATGCTTTCCTCGCAAGGCTAACAATAAATTTAATGTAGCAAAAATTGGTGTTGTAACAAAAGAAGCAATCATTGCAAATTTTAACATTGGGCCTAATGCATTATTGAAGAAGAAAATAATCATTGCACCAGATAACGTTGCTAAAATAAAAGAGATATTTAAATAAGTAGCTCTTGTACCTTTTTTATGAAGTAATAATCTCAAACTTTCGACATTTGTACGTGAGTATCCATCAATCACGGTTAAAGTAGTACCAAACATACAGAGAAATGCGATTAATGCAATTAACCCTTTTGCCCATTCACCAATTGTCGATGAATACATTCCAATTAATTGTGCGATATACTTACCACCTACCATTTCTACAGGTACACCAGAGCCATACTGCACTAATGCACCTAATGCCAAAAAGATAAGCGCCAAAATCGCTGTACCAATATATCCCACATTAAAATCAAATATCCCATCACGATATGACACTTCGGTGATCCGTTTTTTTGCTACCACCCACATAGAATTAATTGCAGAAATTTCAATTGGCGCTGGCATCCATCCCATTAATGCGACAATAAAGGCTAACGCACCTAATTGCCAAGGGCTTTCACTCACATAACCTTCTGGAGCAACACCACCACGAATCGCAGCAATAGCCACCGCTAAGACTGTAGCAATTGTTAGGCAAATCATCACCAGCTTAGACAAACCATCTAATAAACGATATTGTCCTAATAACAAAATCCCTAAACTGATCACTAATACAGTTAAACTTAATGTTGGTACTGGTAATGGCAGTACAAAAGATAAAATCACCGCAGAGAGCAATGCAACTGCTGCCGTATTAATCATTGTGGCAAAAATATTGAGTAAAAAGAAAATCCATAGATAGAATGTTCCTTTTTCTTGATATCCTTCAAGTAAGGTTTTATTTGTATCCAGCGTATATTGCACCCCAAAACGGAAAAAAGGATATTTAAAGACATTCGCCAAAATGATAATGATCGCTAATTGCCAGCCATAAATAGCACCAGACTGTGTTGAAGCAATGAGATGTGATCCACCGACTGCGGCAGAAGCCATTAAAATACCTGGCCCTAATGCAGAAAGACGACTTTTGATTGTAGAAGTTGACGAGTGTTGATCTAAAGTAGTTGTATTCATAGTAAATGCTCTTTTTATATGTAATAAGTTGTGTTATCTCAAAAATCACAACACAAAAAAATCCTGAGATCAATGTCAAAATCCAGAGTTTATCTCTGATTAAATTTTATAAAAAACTACATTTTTATAATTTATAAGAATAAAAAACCAAATTACATCATGATTAACTTATTAATAATTAAGCAAGAGGAACTTGTTAGCGTTTAATTTTTTTATTAAAAACAACTCCGTAACAGTTTATTTGCTGATTATTTAATCCTTTTACTACTTTTTCTGTAACCTATTGACAATATTACTAATAAAAAACACTCACGAAAAAATGTACTTTCAAGTACAATCTCTACCTCTCACAATAGAAAACAGATCATTATGCTATTAACAATTCTTTATTTAATTGGTATCACTGCTGAAGCTATTACAGGCGCTTTAGCCGCAGGCAGAGAAAAAATGGATATTTTTGGTGTTATCATTATTGCTTCTGTAACTGCCATCGGTGGTGGTTCTGTGCGTGATGTGTTATTAGGACATTACCCTTTAGGTTGGGTAAAGCACCCAGAATATATTGCTATTGTCGCTGGTGCTGCCATATTAACTGTCTTTATTGCTCCTTTAATGCGTTATCTAAAAGCAGTTTTCTTAATTTTAGATGCGTTAGGCTTAATCGTTTTTTCAATTATTGGTGCACAAGTAGCTCTCGATATGGGACATGGTTTTATTATTGCTTCTGTTGCAGCAATTATTACTGGTGCATTTGGTGGAGTATTACGAGATCTACTCTGTAACCGTATTCCACTCGTTTTTCAGAAAGAACTGTATGCCAGTATTGCCTTTTTAGCCACGGTCATTTATATCGCCTTACAAGAAACTCATATTCCACAAGATGCCGTTATTTTAATTACTCTTGCAACAGGCTTTTTCTCTCGATTACTCGCTATTCGTTTCGGTCTAGGTTTGCCTGTTTTTGATTACCAAGAAGATAAAAATTGGGCTTGGGTGGATAAATTACCAAAAAGGAAAAAATAAAATGATGACAGAAATTACTTTTTACCAATGTTTCCAGACTAATATTCTCAATGGAACAAAAACTATCACAATCCGTGATGCTAGTGAAAAAGATTTCGCTATTGGTAGTATCGTTGATGTATTTACTTATGAACAACATCAATGGTTTGCAAAAATTAAGATTCTGGCAATCACGCCGATCTCTTATCATCAATTAAATGATACTCATGCGAGTCAAGAAAATATGACCTTGCCAGAATTAAAACAAGTTATTCGTGATATTTATCCAAATACAGATCAGTTGTATGTAATTCACTATCAATTAGTCAATGAAGAAGAACGTTGTCGCCAGTAAGTGGCAAACTTCGGTTTACCTTTTGCGGTTTCTCCACGATATTTATAGGTAATCACGCTTCCAATCGGTGGTGGATTTGTTCGATCAGCTAATGAAAAACCGGATCCGATTTTAAACTTTCCTCGATAATTCTCACATGTTAATGACCCCATCACATTGTGAAATTGCCCTTTCCCTTTATGATGTGCAATCACTGTGCATTCTTCATCTTGATAGCGTTTTAATTTTAAAATTTGGCTACTCCGTCCAACGGTATAATGGGCTGCTGGGTTACGTACAACAACGCCCTCTCCACCTAATTGTTCTATCTGATCGAGAAATTGATATACGGCCTGCTTATTTGCTATTGGTAACTGTGGAATAATTTCAATATAAGGTGAAGGATGTTTTGCCAAATAATCTTGTAGTACTTGTAACCGTTGCCAGAGATCTCCTTCTGCATTAGGAACATCAAAGACATATAATTTTAACTTATGCCATCCCTTATCCTCTAAACTACGAGTAATACTAGAAATTTCTTCAAATTTACCGCGTTCACTAAATAATTCGCCATCAATCGCAAACGGAGGGAAATCTTTAATAAAATAGTCTGGTGGAGATAAACGATTCTCTTGCCGAGTAATCAACTGCTTACCGTCCCAAAAACCACGAACACCGTCTAATTTTTCGCTCATTACCCATCCATTAAGGTCTTGATCTTGATATTCTTTTAATAACATCACTGGCTCTTTCGCTGCAGCTGGTAACAAAAATAATAAACAGAAAATAAAATAAACAATTCGCATAATGCCTCCTTTTATCGAAAGGTCTTAACATAAGAAATTACGATAAAAGAAGTTGTTTTTACTGTAAAAAATGTGAGCTAATTCGAAAAAATAAAATTATTTATCTAATAACAGAAAGGTAATACTCTTCGGTACTATACAACGATTTATTTTAGTGCTAGTTTACAGCTGCTTTGTATACAAACTAACCAACCAAAGGTGATTAACATGAAAAAATCATTATTATTCCTTTCTCTTTGTGGGCTTTTTAGTGCGGCAGTCAGTGCCAACAATGTTGTTACCATTAATATGAAACTTTTAGATCCTGCTAATGGTGATAAAGATATTGGTGTTGTAGAAGTCACAGAATCTAAATATGGCTTAGTCTTTACTCCAAAACTCACTAATTTAACCCCTGGTGTTCATGGTTTCCATATTCATGAAAATGCTAGCTGCGCAGCAAAAGAGAAAGATGGCAAACTAACCGCAGGTTTAGGTGCTGGTGGACATTGGGATCCAAATAAAACTAAAAAACACGGTTTCCCATGGCAAGATGACGCACATTTAGGAGATCTTCCTGCATTAGCTGTAAATCATGACGGTACTGCAACAAATCCTGTTCTCGCTCCTCGCTTAACATCACTTGATCAAATTAAAGATAAAGCGTTAATGATTCATGCCGGTGGCGATAATCACTCTGATCATCCAGCTGCACTTGGCGGTGGTGGCGCACGTATGGCTTGTGGTGTAATTAAATAATCTTTTTATTCAAAACTTTTTTGATAAAAAATAGGGTAGTAGACAA
>NZ_JAQIBB010000005.1:0-5093 GCF_027920745.1 Gallibacterium faecale
GTTCTAAATTTTATTTTGCGCCAGTCTCGTGAATGTGAAGAAAAGGTTAACGAAATAGAAAACCTTTTTCAGGTTAACCAATAAGATGTATCCCCTATTTTTTATTAGTATGCAAACCCTATTTTTTATTCAGATGTAAACCCTGTAATAAAAGGCCTTTTAAAGGTAAGGGACAAAGCCCCTTCCCTTACGAGGGAAAAATGCCGTTATAGCCTTTACCTTTAGTTGAAGATAACAATGACAAAAGAAACATTTTTAATAGAAGTAATTAATGGTGTATCGAAAGTGAACAAAAATTAGACAGTGGTTCCAGTGGAACCAGTGGTTAAAAATTAGACAGTGGTTCCAGTGGAACCAGTGGTTAAAAAATAAACAGTGGTTCCAGTTACATAAGGAGTAAATACAATGAATAACAAATGGATTAAGTGTATAAACTTTGATTTACCCATTGAGCTAATTGCTTACCAGTACAATGAAAGAATTCCTTCAATAATTTCTTTCGTTCCTGATTTAGAAAATATTTGCCTTTCTCGTAAAGAGGCAAAACTATTTTTAAATTGGCTATTTTCAGGCTTAACCTCTAAATATTGGAAACAGTATGTTATAGAAGGGCAACAATGTTATGTTGATGATAAGACTGATAGATGTCCTTATGTCATTATGATGCCTTTAGTCGTTTTTCGTTATGAGTTTTGTCAATGGAGTAAAGAAAAAATATCACAAGATATGCAATTATTATTGGATATCCTCTTTATGAAAACTATTAGTTGGCGAAAATCTCAAGCTGATACAATAGCAATTACTTTTTATCTGGAAAGTTAGGTTAAATTTGGTTGCTGTTTATAATTGTTTAGATCTTCAATCATTGTTGTAAAATCAGCTTCTTTTGCTTTATTTTGATCTGAAGTCCATTTAAGTGTTATGTTATGAGCTCTTAATATATCCAGTAGTTCGTCGATTTGCTTTGCATCACATTGAGTATAAATATAAAGTTTTCTTAATGTGCTTTCCCTTGGTTTAGCTGATTTAAGCTGCATAAAGCCTATCCAGTAAATTTTTTCCATTTCATTTACGATATTAGGTAAATTATTCCTCAGGTTAAGGTTAGGGTAATATTTTCGTAGAACATTAATTTTTTGTTGTACTGATAAATGTTCAGGGATTTTTTGATTTAACTTGTCAAAGAAATCACTAAGATTGAAAGCGCTTTTTCCTCCTACTATGCCAAGTTCATCCTTAATAGCTTGTTTTAGATCTTCATTAAAATAAATTCCAAATACACCATTACTATGACTGCCGTATAGCTTAAGTTGCTTCATACAGTTAGTGTTTTTGAGATAAAGAAATAATTTATCTTTAGATTTTTTATCTTTATCAGAAAAAAACATAAAAAATATAAAATGCCCTTTTTGATATTTTATTTCAAATGCAAATGTAAAATCTTTTCTTTTAATAGCCTCATTATAAGCGGTACTTAACCCATTCAAATTAAAATCAAAGCTCATATGTACCTCATTTTTTTGTATAAAATTAAAAAATAATTTCTCATTGTTCAGTGACTTACCTTTTTTTAATCTAAATATCTCAAAAATGCAATCACATTTCTAAATTATTAGATTAGGAGAGATTTATGCCAACAAAACATATTGATGAGGAACTTTGGAAGCAGGTAGAAGCTAAAACAGTTAATGTGATTATTCATACAAAAGAAATAGCTAAAGATACTGATGTGTTACAAGCCATTATTCAAAAAGGATTAGAACAAACCTCAATGGATGATCTTGTTAGTTATATTGCTTCAAAGAAACGGAGATAATTAATTATGAAATTGTTCTTATGTGAAAAACCCTCTCAAGGTCGAGATATTGCAAAATTCTTAGGTGCTACACAACGGGGAGATGGGTATTTGTCTAATCAAGATAAATCATTAGTGGTTACCTGGTGTATCGGTCATTTAGTGGAACAAGCAGAACCCCATGAGTATGATGAGACCTACAAGATATGGGATTTTAATGCGTTACCAATTATTCCTCCTAAATGGCTGATGAAAGTCAAAAAAGAAACCGCAAAACAATACAAGATTGTGATGGGGTTGATTAAAAAAGCACAACTTATTGTAATTTCAACTGACCCAGACCGAGAGGGCGAAGTTATCGCTCGTGAATTACTTGATATGTCAAATTATAAAGGTGTCATACAGCGCCTTTGGTTATCCGCACTAGATGATGGCAGTATTCGCAAAGCACTATCATCTTTGAAATCTGATGCAGATACAAAGTCCTTATATTTTGCTGGACTGGCAAGAAGTCGTGCTGATTGGTTAGTGGGCATGAATCTTACTCGATTATTTACCTTAATTGCACAAAAACAAGGCTATAAAGGTGTCATGAGTGTAGGGCGTGTACAAAGCCCTACATTGGCTATTGTTGTACAACGTGATCGCGAAATTGCAAATTTTATACCAAAGCCTTTTTGGCAAGTAAAAGTTGATTTAGTGAATAAGCAAAATCAAATGTTTTCTGCATTTTGGCAAGCACCTGAATCAAGTTGCGATGATGAGGGACGCTGTATCGATATGGCAGCCATTAATCAAATAATGTCAGGGTTAAATGTGTCATCAGCAATGAGGGTTGATAAGATTGAAACAAAGCCCAAATCAGAATCGCCACCTCTCGCTTTTGACTTAGGTACATTACAACAAACTTGTTCCAAATTATTTGGTATGGGCGCTGCTCAGGTATTGAAGATTGCTCAGTCATTATATGAAACACATAAAGCAACCACTTATCCGCGAACCGATTGTGGTTATCTCCCCGAATCGATGATTGCTGAAATTCCAATAGTAATAAAATCATTAATGATAAGCGATCCTAGAATTGAGCAAATCATTTCTACTCTCGATCTCACATTACGTTCTCGCATATGGAATGATAGTAAAATTACAGCTCACCACGGCATTATTCCGACAACACAAAAAGTAGATTTAAGCAAGATGGATGATAATGAATTAAAAATCTATCAACTCATTAGACAACATTACCTTGCTCAATTCTTACCATTGTACAAAGAGGAAAATACGGTAGCTACGTTGGAACATTCTGGCCATCAATTTGTAGCGAAAGGTAAACGCATCATTCAATTGGGCTGGAAAACGCTATTTACACATGATAAAGCGGAAGAGGAAGAAAAACAGATTTTACCAATATTAAATGAGAAAGATAGTTGCCAAATCAAAGATGCTCAAGTATTAACATTGAAAACAACTGCACCAAAACGGTACACAGAAGGCACATTAATTGCAGCAATGAAAAATGCGGCACGTTTTGTACAAGACGAAAGATTAAAGCAGCGTCTTAGAGAAACGGAGGGGCTGGGAACTGAGGCTACACGAGCAGATGTAATTGAAAACTTATTAAAACGTGGCTATTTGAAGAAAGAGAAAAATAATATTGTATCCACTGAAGCTGGCAGTGCTTTAATTGATATTTTACCAGATATTATTAAAGATCCTGGTATGACTGCATTGTGGGAGCAAGCTTTAAATGATATTGCGAATAATAAGTTAAGCTTGAATGAGTTTATGCAGAAACAATCACAATTTATAGCTCATATTGTGCAAAAGTGTAGTGATGTATCCCTAAACCTTACTACAGTAGGGACTGCATTAAAAAATCAAAAGAAAAAATTTAATAAAGGTTGGAAAAAATAATTAATCATTTTACAATAAATCTTGCAAAACCGTTGGTAACTTACGGCATAAAGTTACGCCTTTTAGATATATCTTATAGTTTTTGGTAACTCCTATAAGTTTATATCGCCCAAGACCGCTAGAGGTAATGCTGACTTGAACTGTATTGCCGAGCGTTTTGAAATCGGTCGTCCTTTTTATAGGTAAATGCTATTTTATCATCAAAAAGACTCTCTCTTTTTTCTTGTCAATGTCGTGAAGTCTTGTTTGTTTTTTCTTTTAAAGAATAAACAAGACTTCACGACTTATTCCCAACTTACCATAGAGCGATGGTGAAAAATGCTCGCCTTTTGTACGTTATGTGCTGCTGTTTTAACTGGTTAAGACGACTTAGTAATCAGTGGGGTATATGAATAATTGTAGATCATTTATATACGAGGGGATGAAATATAATTATTGGTATTATCTTTTTCGTCATAGCTTTACATCCGTCATAGTTTTACTATTGACAATTTCTTCTTATTAGGGTGTGATAAGGTTAATACTTATTACACCCTAATAATTAAATACCTTTCAGGAAAGAATAATATGAGTCAGGAACTTTCTTTTTTCATTATCCTATCTTTAGATGTGTTAGGTATTATGATTATTTTAGCATTTCATAAAAATAAACAATTTAAAAAATTTAATAAATTTAAAGCGATTATAAGAAATTCTTTAGATAAAGAGTATTTTACGGAAAATGCACTGGAATTATATGTGGATTGTGTTTCATTAAAATATGAGCAAGCTCTTCCAGTACTCTATGAGTTAATTATTGAATTAGAGCAAGAAGATTATCACCAAGATAAATTAGCTCACTTTCGTAAAGCAGTTGAGATTTATCAAAAAACAGGGTTCCTTTCTAATTTACATGAGACTATTCGTTTTAAGATGAGAGCATTAGCAAAACAAAATGAACAAACGAATGAAATTGTTTTTCAATTAGCAAAAGACATTCAATTGCTTCATTTAACAGATAAGTTCTGGAAACGCATCGGTATTATAGTTTCGATTATTTCAATGCTGATTGCGTTCTGGAAAAATTTACCAACGATTTCTCACTATCTATCTTCTATTTTTTAGTAAAATTGGTTAAATAATTAATCATTCATTTTTTTGATAAAAACACTATTTTGTTACTCATAGATTTATGAATGAGGGCAAAATATGTTTTTATTCACGCTTATTTATCGCTTTGTTCGGTATTTGTTACTACGAAAAAAACTCAAAAAGTTTTTTCTACAAGAGCAAGATATTTTAGTTAATGCGTCTATTGTAAAAGGTATTAATCCTACTCAAGTTAAATACAATATTCTTGCTTTTGAAACTTTTCGTAAGGAGATTGGTATTTCTAAAGGTGAAA
>NZ_JAQIBB010000006.1:0-5046 GCF_027920745.1 Gallibacterium faecale
AAATCCGAGTACAAAGATGAAGTTTAGCGAGCTAACAAGGGTATTAATCTTAAAATCCATAAGGATAAATTACGCTCACATAGTGGTTTAACAAGAAGACATAAGATATTGTTTATACAGGATTTTTTAAATAAAAAGAGTTGCTAATAATCTTAGAAAATAATTATTAGCAACCACTTTGTCCACTTGGTGTAGTTTTTTAAAAATCAGCAACCATTTTGTCTACTACACCTATGACAAGATAATCTAAATAAAAAACGCATTTATCTGGTCAAAAGATAAATGCGTTTTAAGTTTCTTATTTGCTAATATAACTATTATTTTCCAACTTGATTTCCGATAATTCCACCTACTGCGGCACCGCCAACAGTACCTAAACCACCACCATTAGTTAATACTGCTCCAGCAACGGCACCAAGTCCAGCACCAGTGATAGTGCTTTTATCACGCTTGTTTAGGTGCGCACATGAAGCAACAGAAAATACTAAGGCTGAAATAGCCGTTAGCTTTATTATTGTT
Source organism: Gallibacterium faecale (assembly GCF_027920745.1). Classification (NCBI taxonomy): domain Bacteria; kingdom Pseudomonadati; phylum Pseudomonadota; class Gammaproteobacteria; order Pasteurellales; family Pasteurellaceae; genus Gallibacterium; species Gallibacterium faecale. Next base: position 520 of record NZ_JAQIBB010000006.1, read on the forward strand.
TTCATCATTTTTTTCTCCTTAAAAGTTACTAAAATGATCTTAGTTAGCTTACCAGAAGCTAAGCAGAACTTGTAGTTATAGTTGTTAAATGAAATTATAGTTATGCGCCAATTACCGCTTGCGAAATTTGATTAATCAGATTTTTATAAATTGTACTTCCTTCGGTTGAATTAACTTTGATTTCTATAATTGTTGCACTTTTTCTTAAGTACGCATTTTTTAAGGTTGAGGTTAAATCAGCCCAAGTATAAGGACGAGCATAATTCAGTTCGAACATTGCTGCAATTTGAGAAAAATCGAGATTATGCGGTAAACGATAATATTGATCTTTAAGTTCATTCTCTACTGGCAACATATCAAAGATTGCTCCACCATTATTGTTAATAACAAAAATAATAGTAGGTAATTTTACTTTTCTAAATAACGCCAGAGAGTTTAAATCATATAGTGCAGAGGTATCACCAACTATGGCAACAAGAGGTGATTCACTTGCGATAGCAATACCTGCTGCGGTAGCAAATAATCCATCAATACCACTTGCCCCACGATTAGTATAGATAGGATAGTTATTTGGCAGTTTACAAAGCGCATCTACTAATCTGACAAATAAGCTATTACCTAAGAATAATACGCCATTATTTGGTAATAAGCGTTCAATATGGTGAGCGAGTGAGGCTTCATTCAGATTGCTACCAACTTGTTGTTCAATAAAACCAGTACAAAATTGTGATAAGGCTAGTGGCTCGAGTAACCACGTTTTTTGACGAAGTGGGGGATGAGCACGTAACCAATGATGTACCTTTGCATGAAAGCGGGTTTGCTGATGATGATATGGATCTAAACGACGTTGTGATGAATCAACGAGCCAATATTCCCCTTGGAAAGCAGTAAGGAATTGATTAATACGTTTGCTGATAATGCCACTACCTAATTGAATCACAATATCTGCTTGTAGTAATTGATTAAATACTGTTTGATTAGCAAGCCAAATATCAGCATAAGGTAGTGTTGGTTCTACACCAGATTGAATATCAGTTAATAAAATCCACCCCATAGTGTTTGCCCAAGAAGCGATTCCCATTGTTTGCTCTAAAGGCAATCTTCCAACAACAATGACACCACGTTTAGTTCGCCAAAGATCCCATTTTTCATGAATTAAGACTTCTGTTTGATTTTCCGGATGATTAGTCCAAGATTTATTGGTACTTAACCAATGTTTAATTGGATTTAGCCAATTATGAGTATCAATTTGTTCAATATCAGCTTGATATAAAGGTTCAGCAAAAGGTACATTGATATGAATGACACCTGGAGTAAGTTTTTGTTGGTGACATGCTTGTTCCACAGTAGAAACTAACCAATTTGCTGGGTAGTCTTGACTTGGTTTCGGTAAGTTGACTTTTGCAATAGGATAATGTGCAAACATTCCTTCTTGTGGAATAGCTTGATTTGCTCCACACTCGATTAATTCTAATGGACGATCTGCACTGAGTACGATTAAATTTGTTTGGGTTTGATACGCTTCTACAATCGCTGGATAAAGGTTAGCAACTGCTGTACCAGAAGTAACAATAATCGCAACAGGTTTTTTTTGTGCTTTTGCTAAACCTAGTGCAAAAAAGCCTAAACCTCTTTCATCAAAGTGGGTATGACAGGTTGCAAGATTAGCATCTTGTAAGCGAGCTGCTTCTAAGGTTAATGGTGTTGAACGTGAGCCTGGAGCAATACAAATGTGTTGAACACCATAATTTATTAAGGTTTTCAGAATAACTTTAGACCAACAACGGTTAAATGTACTAATTGACATTTTATTCTCCCAGATCTCAGTGAAGATTAAATAAAGATAATAACCCTGACATTTTTCTTTCTATTTCTTGCCATTCTTGATCGGCTTGCGACTCTTTGACAATGCCTGCGCCTGCAAAGAGGTGTAAATATTCTTGCTCAAGTTGTGCAGATCGCAGACCAACACATAATTCTGTATAGTTTTGTGAAATGATGCCAATAGCACCAGCATACCAATTACGTTCAAATGGTTCATATCTCTCGATGAATGCCATAGCAGTTTGTTTAGGATATCCTGCTACAGCTGCTGTGGGATGAATAGCTAATAGTGGTTCCCAATGGCGATATCGTTCTGTTAGGGCTGCACTAATCGGTCTGCATAGGTGTTGTACTTTTCTGAGTTTGCGTATTTGAATAGTTTCAACTTGGATTTCTTCACAATAAGGTGCAATTTGTTGACAAATATCATCCACAACAACCTGATTTTCTTCAAGATTCTTATGATCTTGTAATAACCAATCTTGATAGTGCTGCTGTTGTTGAGGCGTATCACCAATAGGGGCAGTACCTGCTAATGCTTCACTGCGTAACTGATTTTGAGTGCGTTGATATAAACACTCGGGACTTGCACCTAAAAATACAGAATGTTCATTCTCTGCAAAAAGAAAATGATAGCAATGTTGGTTGATTGCATGGCTTGCTGCTAAAAAATCTAAGGCATTTAATTGGGTATTTAGAGCAAAGGTCATTTTCTTTGCTAGTACTACTTTCTCAAACTGTTTTTCTGCTAAAGCCGTGAGGGCATTTTGTATTAATCCTTGCCAACTTGAAAAATCACTACTTTGATTGATGAGTGTTGGCACAATGTGTGCCACAGATTGTGGTTGTTTATACTGTATGAAAGTATCCCAATATTGGCTAATCTGTTGTTGTTCCACTTGCCAATTTTGATGATTAATAAATAACTTTATCGTGAGCTGTGATTCCCGATGTTCAAAATAGAAGCGTGGTAATACAAAATGGACTTCACCAGCGAATTTTACTCCACCAATAAAATTCAGTGTGGCGTCATGTTGTTTTAAATGAATTAGCTGTTGAACATCATTAATTTTTGTTACTTCACCAATCGCAGCAACTTCATAGTGTTGATGACGTTGCTGAAAATAGAATTGTGGAAATAATGTTTGTGCTTTCAACCAAGCAATAAAATCAATCTTTGGCATATTAATTGTACATTGTATAGTGCCAAATGGTTGTGAAGACGGTCGATAAATAGCGATCTGCTCAGTGAATAGTGTTTTGATTTGTTGTAATACATTCATTGTAAATAAGAAGTTCTATTTATCCAAATAAGTAGAAAGGGAGTAATTCTACCGTAATTTCAAATAAACTTCTTGAAAATCTTTCTAAGCCTACAAAATTAGCGTAAAGTAACTCCTTATTGTTAATAGGTGATTCATTAGGGTGATCAAGATGGATTATTTTCCGAAATCAAATAAATTAGAACACGTTTGTTATGATATTCGTGGACCAGTACATAAAGAAGCTTGCCGTTTAGAAGAAGAAGGACACAAAATTTTAAAACTAAATATTGGTAATCCTGCGCCATTTGGTTTTGAAGCGCCAGATGAAATTTTAGTTGATGTGATTCGTAATTTGCCAACTGCCCAAGGGTATTGTGATTCCAAAGGATTATATTCAGCACGTAAAGCAATCGTGCAATATTATCAATCAAAAGGGTTGTTAAATGTTGGGGTGAATGATGTTTATATTGGCAATGGTGTATCTGAATTGATTACGATGGCAATGCAAGCATTATTAAATGATGGTGATGAAGTATTAGTACCGATGCCAGATTACCCTTTATGGACGGCAGCTGTAACGCTTTCTGGGGGAAAAGCGGTACATTATGTTTGCGATGAAGAACAAGATTGGTTCCCTGATATTGAAGATATCAAACAAAAAGTATCAAGTCGAACTAAAGCAATTGTGATTATTAATCCAAACAATCCTACTGGTGCTGTGTACAGTAAAGAGTTATTACTCGAAGTTGCAGAAGTTGCTCGCCAGAATAAACTAATTGTGTTTGCAGATGAGATCTATGACAAAATTTTATATGACGGTGCAGTACACCATCATATCGCTGCATTAGCACCAGACTTATTAACAGTAACATTAAATGGTTTGTCAAAAGCGTATCGCGTTGCAGGTTTCCGACAAGGTTGGATGGTATTAAATGGTCCTAAGAAAGCTGCGGCTGGCTATATTGAAGGCTTAGATATGTTAGCATCTATGCGTTTATGTGCAACAGTGCCGATGCAGCACGCTATTCAAACTGCCTTAGGTGGTTATCAAAGCATTAATGAATTTATCCTTCCAGGCGGTCGTTTATTAGAACAACGAAACAAAGCTTATGAGTTAATTACCCAAATTCCAGGGATCAGCTGTGTTAAACCGCAAGGTGCAATGTATATGTTTCCAAAAATTGATACAGAAATGTATAACATTTATGATGATGAAAAATTTGTATTTGATCTTTTAACTCAAGAGAAAGTGTTATTAGTGCATGGTCGTGGATTTAATTGGCATAAACCAGATCATTTCCGGATTGTAACCTTGCCATACGTTCATCAAATTGAAGAGGCTATGGCTAAATTAGCTAGATTCTTAAGTCATTATCATCAATAACAATATCTCTGTTTTAAGTTTTAAAATCTCTCTGAGCATTAGCCAGAGAGATTT
>NZ_JAQIBB010000007.1:0-4887 GCF_027920745.1 Gallibacterium faecale
TTTATGCCCTGCTGATGAAAAGAAAGCCCCAAAAACTACAACACCCGCACCTAAATAATTCACTATATTTAAACTTGGATAACTAAAATAACTTGGCGCGATAAGGGCAAAAAGATATGAAAATAGCATAGTCACAATCGGGATCAATGGCATAATCATACTAATTTTAGATACATCCCACCGATTTAACGCCTCAGCATAACAACCATAAGCTAAGATAGTCCCGACACATCCATAAAATAAAAACAGTAAAGTAATTGGCGAAAGCGTAGCTAATTGAGATGGATCTGCCGTTGGTAAAAACACTAATGTACATCCTAAATACATCACAAATAAAATTTGTTGGGAACTAAAATATCTGAGCAAAAATTTCTGTGCCACTGCATAAACTACCCACACTACACTCGACATCACACAGAAGAAAATACCTAATGAAAAATTATTCACATAAGAAAAATCAGCAAAACGATCATTAAAAAATAAACCTAATCCTATTAATAAAATAAACAATCCAATTTTTTGATGACGTAATAGTTTTTCTTTAAAAATAAAAATGCCACAAATTAGCATAAAAAAGGAAGATAACGGGCTTAATACTTGACTTACTGTCGCCGGAATATATTTGAGAGTTAAATTATATAGTAGAAAATTTGCACAAAGCCCAATAATCCCTAATAACAGAAAAATAAGATGTTGGCGTTTTAATAATGGACGCAAAGCCTGTTTTTTCCCCATAATAAAGAATAAGATAAGCACCCACAGCAGCAACGAAAAACCGGCACCAAACAACGGTTTGATTATCGATATAAGGTAATACAGGTTGCAAAATAATAGGTAATGTTCCCCACATCAAAATTGCAATTAATACTAAAATAAACCCAATAATAGGTTGCTGTTTCATCTTATCAATCCTATCAATATTTCTTTTACATCATTTCTACAATAGTGATTAAACAAGAAAATAGAATCAAATCTAATCATGATCAGATCTGATTCTATTCTCTATTTTTCAGAAAAATGAACCCTCTTTATTAAGCCATAATAAAGTGGGTTGCTATCAAAAAAGCGTTTAATTAAACGTTCTCAATTTGTCCAATTAATGAACGTAAACGTTCTTGCCAACGTTGTTGTTCTTCTTTTAATTGTGCATTTTCTGCATTAAGTTGAGATTTTTCTGCTTGAAGAGCTTGATTTGCTTGTTCTGCGTTTGCTTTTTGCTCTTTTAATTCTTCAATTTCAAGTTGAAGAAGTTGGATAGTTTCTACTGCTTGTTTAATTTTTGCTTCAAGTTGATCTAAGATTTCTAAAGACATTGTTATTCTTCCTCATTAGTTGTCCAATACATCAGGATGGCTAACATTCTATCTTAGATAAGATTCCATTTCATCTAAATTAAAAAAATCTTTCACAAATTAGTTAAGCAATCGTTTGCCAAGTGCTAGAATTAGGCGGTTTTGACAATCAATAGGGTAAGGAAAAATTATGAAAAGAGCATTGGCAATTGAATTTTCTCGTGTCACCGAGGCTGCAGCATTAGCGGGTTTCTCATGGCTAGGTCGTGGAGATAAAAATGCAGCAGATGCAGCTGCTGTGAAAGCGATGCGGACGATGTTAAATCAAATTGAAATGAACGGAGAAATTGTTATCGGTGAGGGTGAAATAGATGAAGCACCAATGCTATATATTGGAGAAAAGCTAGGTAAAGGAACTCAAGAAGAACCAATTGCCATTGCAGTTGACCCTATCGAAGGTACTCGTATGGTAGCCATGGGACAAGCTAATGCGATTGCTGTATTAGCTGCTGGTGGTCCGAATACATTTCTACGTGCACCTGATATGTATATGGAAAAATTAGTCGTTGGTCCAGAAGTGAAAGGTATGGTTGATCTCAATCTTCCTTTAGAACAAAACTTACGTCGTGTTGCTTCAAAAATGGGTAAATTGTTATCTCAACTTACTGTGGTCACCTTAGATAAACCACGCCATAAAAATGTGATTTATAAAATGCAACAACTTGGTGTCAAAGTTTTGGCAATTCCTGATGGTGATGTCGCTGCTGCATTGCTTTGTTGTTTACCTGATACAGGTGTCGATATGATGTATTGTATTGGTGGTGCGCCAGAGGGAGTAGTAGCTGCTGCAGGAATTCGTGCTTTAGGTGGTGAAATGCAAGCTCGCTTACTAACCAGAGAGGTTGTTAAAGGCGATAGTGAAGAAAACCGTCAGTTTGCAGAAAGCGAACGCCGTCGCTGCCAAGAAATGGGTGTAGAGATTAATAAAGTATTACTGCTTGATGAGTTAGTCCGCGATGATAATCTTGTTTTCTCAGCTACGGGAATTACCCATGGCGATTTACTCAAAGGTGTACACCGTAAAGGTGATATCGCAACAACAGAAACCCTCCTGATTCGTGGACGTTCTCGGACGATTCGTCGTATTCAATCATTCCACTATTTAGATAGAAAAGATCCTGAAATCTATCGTTTAATCAATCAATAATTGCACTAAATAGAGAAAAACCACGCTATCAGCGTGGTCAGACTGTTGACAAACCCACCTATCCAAAGTCATTTGATAATAAAAGTGGGTTTGTTTTTTTACTTTGTTACTTTTCGCTTGCTTTTCCTTTCAGATAACTGGGCAAGCGGTCATTTTCTCTGATTGTTTTACCACTGCCTCAAACACGCAAAATTGGCGCCATAAATAAGACAAAAAAGCCCATACCAAAACCAAACTAAAAACGCCAGAAAAACGCGTGTTAAATCTGATTATGGATGTGACGTTCTTTGGACGAAATTTTGGCGTGTTAGTTTTGATGGATTCATTATCAGGTAATGTAGTTTACCATCAAATAGTCAAAACAGAAAAAGATGACTATTACAAAATAGCCATGAATAAACTCAGAGAAAAAGGCGATAAAATTCAAGCAATTACTTGTGATGGGAGAAGAGGTTTATTGAAAGATTTGCTCAATACACCAACGCAGATGTGTCAATTTCATAGGGTGGCGATGGTGATGAGAAAGTTAAGAAAAAATCATCAATCTGAAGCAGGAAAAGCATTAAAAGTAATAGCAAAAACCTTAAAAAGTAGTCACAAAGCGGAATTTTATCGGCGATTACATTATTGGTATTTAGAACATCAAGAATTTTTAAATGAACGGTCAGAAAAGGCCAATGAACGAGGTTATTTTCCCTATAAACATCGATATATTCGAGGAGCTTATGCGCGTTTAAAGCGTTATGAAAAGTATTTATTTACCTATGAGAAATATCCAGAATTAAATATAGAAAAAACAACCAATCGAATAGAAGGATTATTTAGTGAACTGAAGCGGAAATTAAATAATCACAACGGCTTAACGAAAAAACGTAAGATTATGTTTATACAGGATTTTTTAAATAAAAAGAGTTGCTAATAATCTTAGAAAATAATTATTAGCAACCACTTTGTCCACTTGGTGTAGTTTTTTAAAAATCAGCAACCATTTCGTCTACTACACCGTTATATTTGGTTATAAAAATCTGCACCTCTGTATGTTGTTGGATAATAAGTCCAACTTTTGGGGTGCATATCATGTAAGATTGTGTTTAATCTTCCACATGATTACCAAGTATAACCCACGCTGACACTAGCTCCTGTATTACCTGCACTGCTCGTCATACCGGAGAAACGAACCCCCAACTTACCATTATCGGAAAGTCTAGAGAAACCTAATGCAACAGCACTTTCACCTTTGAAGGTAGCAGCACCCATTGAGATGGTTGTTCTTCCTGGTTGAGTTGCCTGCTGTAGACCGGCAGCTGCCATTGCACCGGCAATCCCCGCTCTTGATTCCTCAGTAAGGTTATCAACGCGTGCATTGACTTGGCTAATAGCTTGGGTTGCACCGGCAGCTATACGATTAACTTGCCCCACGGTTGCCACATCAGATGCCTCCACACCATCTGCAATGCCTGTCAGACGAGCACCATTTAGATTTAATGCAGCCGGCACTTGGTTGCCGTATTTATCAGTGTATGCCGGATCAGAGGTTATTTTCACCTTGCCTTGACCAATCGTAATTGAGTTTTCAACCTTGATATCTTTGTTTAAACCCACTTTATACGCTTGTTTATCAGCATTGGCGAGCGGTTTTTCAACAACAATATTACCATCCAAGCTTTCAACATCAATATTCGATCTTCTTACAACCTCTTTAAATGCATCGCTAATCGTTGCTTTACCCGTACCTCCGATTCCATCTGTACCGTTTTTAACAGTTACTTTGCCTTCTTTGTTTTCAAAGTCATTGCCAAGAACATCAGCAACAGATTGAGCTGTAGCATGGAGTTGAGCTCCATTAACTGCTTGTTTGCTGCCTTGTGCTACTTTGCCTTCAGCAACATTATCCACAGTTAATCCTTTATCCGGATTAGCAGGATTAACTACTTTCAATCCAGCAATAGCTACATCCTTAATACTTGGATCAATTTCTCCGTTTTGATTCACACCAACGAATTTATCGCCCACTTTCACTAAGGTATCACCCTTGCTATTGATGTAACTCATTGGAATACCATTGACTTCGACAGTGTAACTAATCACATTCGCTAAACCTGAGTCAACCTTAGATACTTTGGTATTTTTACCATCTACCATAACTACAGTTGTATTAGGTTTAACTTGTCCAACATGGGCTGTTTCTTTGACTGAAACTTTTCCATCAACAACTTCTTGTGTACCGGTACTAAGTGCAAATCCAGCATTAGCGGTGTTTGCAACTGCGGTTACTTCATTTTGAAGAGCGTGTAACTGGCCTCCTGTGACAGCCTCTTTGCTGTCAGGAGCAATTTCACCGTCCGCAATATTACCTAACTTAGTCGCCTCTGTTGTACTGCCTGATGC
>NZ_JAQIBB010000008.1:0-4779 GCF_027920745.1 Gallibacterium faecale
AGTGGAACCAGTGAACAAAAATTAGACAGTGGTTGATGTTTTATGAATAAGTTTGTACTTATTAGAAGTAATATTCCAATTATAGATTTTGGGGATATTGCTGTTATTACATTAGAAGATGATGACTTACACATCAAACAGAAAATTATTGATTTACGTAGCCGTGTTTTGTATCAATTAGACTTACTAAAAGAGTGGAATAATCAAGGTGCTTTAACTGAACAACAATCACAATGGTTATACATAAAGCCTATAGAAACTGCTTTTTTTGTTGAATGTGACTTGTATCAGATGAATACTCATCACACTTCATTAGAAAGTTTAAATGAAGACTTAAATAAATATATAAGCTCTATTTTAAATGCTATTGATTCTTCTAAGGATAGTATCATTGTTGATGATAAATCTATATATGCTTGGATACACCAGAAATTTAATGTTGCCAATTCTTAATTTCAAAATATTTTTCTATCCATTTCTCTATATGAATAGAAACTTTATCAGTATCCTGTTCCATTAGATCATTAATGATTTCAAAACTTTGTATTTTTTGTAATTGATCTTGTCTTGGTTGTGTTTGTTTTTCAGTAAGTTTATAACTAGCTCTACATAACGATAGCACGTTTATATTATTAATGAGATCCTTATAATTATCTAATTTAGATTGAAACCAATACCTAAAATGCAGACTTCTACAAAAATCTTCTTTATAGTAAGAGTTTGGATGCTGTATTGAAAAATCTGCTAATGTTACAAATAAATATGGAAGATGATACGATTGAACATTCTTATACTCCCATATTCTTTCCCTTAGTGATATATCGATTATTTTTGTAAATTCCTCTTTCCTTAAATAAGGAACCATATTCCTAATCTTTTGAAAATAATATTTCCAATGTTCTCTAAAATGTTTTTTCAGTTTGTTAGCATTCTCTACATCTGGATCTGTAATTTTACAATTTAGATATATACCTTCTTGTAATATCTTGCTAGGACAATATTCATTATTTTTAGGATGGACAAAATAAGGCGAAACATTAATAGAAGAACGTGCTTTCAATTTCATTCGATTGTTTAAACAATGAGGACATATCATTAATGGAGCTGTATAGTCTAAATTATCCAAAGAGTTCTTAGCATATTCTTTTATATACTCTTCTACAGTAATTAATCTATTTTTAACCGGATCTATAACTTGTTGCATACATTACCTTCTTTTTATTAATGATTAAAAAACAATTTCTTATTGTTTAGTAACTTACTGTTTTTTAATCTAAATACCTCAAAAATGCAATCACATTTCTAAATTATTAGATTAGGAGCTATTTATGCCTACAAAACATATTGATGAGGAACTTTGGAAAAAAATAGAAGCTAAAACAGTTGATGTCGTTATCCATACGAAAAAGATGGTTAAAGATACTGATATATTACAAGCCATCATTCAAAAAGGAATGGAGCAAACTTCAATGGATGATCTTATTAATTATATATCTTCAAAAAAGCGGAAATAATTGATTATGAAATTATTCTTATGTGAAAAACCCTCTCAAGGTCGTGATATTGCAAAGTTCTTAGGTGCCAGCCAACGAGGTGAGGGTTACTTAGCAAATCAGGATAAATCACTCGTTGTTACATGGTGTATCGGTCATCTCGTTGAACAGGCAGAACCCCATGAATACAATGAAATATATAAAAAATGGAGCTTTGATGCCTTACCCATTATCCCGACAAAATGGATAATGAAAATGAAAAAAGAAACCGTAAAACAATACAAAGTGGTAAACGGGTTAATTAAAAAAGCTCGACATATTGTCATTGCCACTGACCCAGATCGAGAAGGTGAAGTGATTGCTCGCGAATTACTCGATATGTCAAATTATAAAGGAACAATTCAACGTCTTTGGCTCTCTGCATTGGATGAAGGTAGTATCCGAAAAGCATTATCTTCGTTAAAATCTGACGCAGATACAAAATCCTTATATTTTGCTGGACTGGCAAGAAGTCGTGCTGATTGGTTAGTGGGCATGAATCTTACTCGATTATTTACCTTAATTGCACAAAAACAAGGCTATAAAGGTGTCATGAGTGTAGGGCGTGTACAAAGCCCTACATTGGCTATTGTTGTACAACGTGATCGCGAAATTGCAAATTTTATACCAAAGCCTTTTTGGCAAGTAAAAGTTGATTTAGTGAATAAGCAAAATCAAATGTTTTCTGCATTTTGGCAAGCACCTGAATCAAGTTGCGATGATGAGGGACGCTGTATCGATATGGCAGCCATTAATCAAATAATGTCAGGGTTAAATGTGTCATCAGCAATGAGGGTTGATAAGATTGAAACAAAGCCCAAATCAGAATCGCCACCTCTCGCTTTTGACTTAGGTACATTACAACAAACTTGTTCCAAATTATTTGGTATGGGCGCTGCTCAGGTATTGAAGATTGCTCAGTCATTATATGAAACACATAAAGCAACCACTTACCCGCGAACCGATTGTGGTTATCTTCCTGAGTCGATGATTGCTGAAATTCCAATAGTAATAAAATCATTAATGATAAGCGATCCTAGCATTGAGCAAATCATTTCTACTCTCGATCTCACATTACGTTCTCGTATATGGAATGATAGTAAAATTACAGCTCACCACGGCATTATTCCAACAACACAAAAAGCAGATTTAAGCAAAATGGATGATAATGAATTAAAAGTCTATCAACTCATTAGACAACATTACCTTGCCCAATTCTTACCGCTTTATAAAGAAGAAAATACAACAGTTACGCTACATCATTCTGCTCATCAATTTATTGCAAAAGGGAAAAAAATTACTCAATTAGGATGGAAAACATTGTTCTCTCAAGATAAGTCAGACGAGGAAAATCATCAACTTTTACCAATGCTCAATAAGCAAGATACCTGTCAAATAAAGGATTCTCAGTTATTAACCTTACAAACTACGGCACCAAAACACTATACAGAAGGAACCTTAATTGCAGCAATGAAAAATGCCGCTCGTTTTGTTAAAGATGAAAGATTGAAACAGCGTCTTAGAGAAACGGAAGGATTGGGAACAGAAGCTACTCGTGCGGATGTCATCGAAAACTTACTAAAACGTGGTTATCTGGAAAAGAAAAAACGTAATATTGTAGCAACTCCAGCAGGTATTGCCTTGATTGATATTCTGCCTGACATAATTAAAGATCCGGGTATGACTGCATTGTGGGAGCAAGCTTTAAATGATATTGCGAATAATAAGTTAAGCTTGAATGACTTTATGCAAAAACAATCTCTATTTATCAGACATATCATCCAAAATTTTAATAGTTTGTCATTTAATCTTACCTCAACAAAAAGAAAATAATGAATAAAGGTTGGAAAAATGAATCAATCCTTTTACAATAAATCTTGCAAAACCGTTGGTAACTTACGGCATAAAGTTACGCCTTTTAGATATATCTTATAGTTTTTGGTAACTCCTATAAGTTTATATCGCCCAAGACCGCTAGAGGTAATACTGACTTGAACTGTATTGCCGAGCATTTTGAAATCGGTCGTCCTTTTTATAGGTAAATGCTATTTTATCATCAAAAAGACTCTCTCTTTTTTTCTTGTCAATGTCGTGAAGTCTTGTTTGTTTTTTCTTTTAAAGAATAAACAAGACTTCACGACTTATTTCCTACTTACCATAGAGCGATGGTGAAAAATGCTCGCCTTTTGTACGTTATGTGCTGCTGTTTTAACTGGTTAAGACGACTTAGTAATCAGTGGGGTATATGGATAATTGTAGATCATTTATATACGAGGGGATGAAATATAATTATTGGTATTATCTTTTTCGTCATAGCTTTACATCCGTCATAGTTTTACTATTTATTTACTATTGACAATTTCTTCTTATTAGGGTGTTATTAGTTCATGCTGATTACACCCTACTCATCAATACCTTTCTGGAGTGATTAAAATGAGTCAAGAACTTTCTCTTTTCATTATCTTATCCTTAGATGTGTTAGGTATTGTGATTATTTTAGCATTTCATAAAAATAAACAATTTAAAAAATTTGATAAATTCAAAGCGATTATAAGAAATTCTTTAGATAAAGGTTATTTTACTGAAAATGCACTAGAATTATATGTGGATTGTGTTTCATTAAAATATGAGCAAGCCCTTCCAATCCTCTATGAACTGATTATTGAATTAGAGCAAGAAGATTATCATCAAGATAAATTAACTCTTTTTCGTAAAGCTGTTGAGATTTATCAAAAAACCGGCTTCCTTTCTAACTTACATGAGTCTATTCGTTTTAAAATGCGAGCATTAGCTAAACAAAATGAACAGACGAATGAAATTGTTTTCCAGTTAGCTAAAGATATTCAATTACTTCATTTAACAGATAAGTTCTGGAAACGTATTGGTATTGTGGTATCTATTATCTCAATACTTATTGCATTCTGGAAAAATTTACCAATGATTTCTCAATATCTTTCTTCTATTTTTTAGTAAAATTAACTAAATAATTAACCATTTATTATGGTTGATAAAAGCAGTATTTTGCCACCTAACCAAGAAAGGAGGTAAAATATGTTTGTATTAACACTTATTTATCGCTATTTTCGATACTATTTTTTACGAAAAAGACTCAAAAAGTTTTTTCTACAAGAGCAAGATATTTTAGTTAATGCGTCTATTGTAAAAGGTATTAATCCTACTCAAGTTCAATACAATATTCCTGCTTTTGAAACTTTTCGTCAGAAGATTGGTATTTCTAAAGGTGAAG
>NZ_JAQIBB010000009.1:0-4275 GCF_027920745.1 Gallibacterium faecale
TAAATATACGAACGATGGGCTTATGGCAAGAGTTACAACAACACCCAATCGCTGGCGTACAAATTTATGATTTTATTACGCCAGAAATAGCAGAAGCCGTGATTAGATGTAACTCTTGTTAAGGTAAACAAGGCATTTTAGTAGATCAATAAAATGCCTTGTTGGTATAAGATTTAATTTACTGCAATATGCGTAAATTTATCAAAAAATGTTGGGAATGTTTTCGCAGTACATTCAGGCTCGAGAATAGTTACTGGTGTATCAGAAAGAGCGATTAATGCGAAACACATTGCCATACGGTGATCATTATAAGTTGCAATTTCAGCATGTTTGAACCGATTTAATGCTAATGGTTCTACTCGTAAAAAATCTTCTCCTTCTTCAACTTTAGCGCCTACTTTGCGTAACTCTGTTGCCATTGCAGTTAAGCGATCGGTTTCTTTAACACGCCAGTTATAAATATTACGAATAACAGTTTCACCTTGAGCAAATAGGGCAGTAGTAGCAATCGTCATTGCAGCATCAGGAATATGGTTCATATCCATATCAATGCCATGCAATTCCCCTTTTTCTACCTCAACAAACTCTTCACTCCAGTGGACTTTAGCCCCCATTTTTTCTAATACATCAACGAAATGTTTATCGCCTTGGATACTCTGTTTACCAATACCATTAACTTTTACTTTCCCTTTAATTGCTGCGGCAGCAAGGAAGTAAGAGGCAGAAGACGCATCGCCTTCAACCATAAACTGACCTGGAGAACGATATTGTTGACCACTAGGTACATAAAATATTTGGTAATTGTGGTGTGACACTTTTACCCCAAAAATTTCCATCATTTTTAAGGTAATATCAATATAAGGCTTTGAAACTAAATCGCCAACAATATGAATTTCACTATCTTGTTCAGCTAATGGTGCTGCCATCAGTAGTGCAGTTAAAAATTGTGAAGAAATCGAACCACTAATTTCAACTTTGCCTCCACGTAATCCTGTATTACGAATGGCTAATGGTGGATATCCTTCTTGTTCTAAGTAATCAATTTCTGCACCCATTTGATATAACGCATCAACCAAATGTTTGATTGGACGTTCTTTCATCCGTGGTTCACCAGTTAAAACAATCTCACTTGTTTCTTGAGCAGGTGAAGATAAACAAAGCGCTGCGGTAAGAGGACGCATTGCAGTACCTGCATTACCGAGAAATAAACTTAATCCATTTTGCCATTGGAATGCCCCACCATTTCCCTCGATAACACAAACAGTTTTATCTTCTGATAATTGGTAATGAATACCTAAGGAACGTAAAGCATTTAACATATGACGTACATCATCACTATTTAATAGGTTAGTAATAGTGGTGGTGCCTTGTGCAAGTGCAGCAAGTAATAAAGCCCGATTCGATAAACTTTTTGAACCAGGTAAAGTGATTTCTCCTTCGATACGAGTAATAGGATTAAGTGTAATAGAATTCATAAACTGCAAATATCCTCTGGTCAGCGATTAATTGGCTAAAACTTCAGTCAAAGCGTTGATAAAGGCTTGGTTTTCTTCAGGTAAACCAATACTAATACGTAAATGATTTGGCATACCATATCCAGTGATAGGGCGTACAATCACTCCTTTATGCAGTAATGCATTGTAGATAGGTTGTGCGGGTTGTTTTAAATCAACAGTAATAAAGTTACCTTTTGATGGAATATATTCAAGTCCTTGTTGCTCAAAGAATTGAACAAGTTGTTGCATTCCCTGACGATTATTTTCCGCCACTTTATGTAGAAAATCGTCATCATTAATCACAGCAGTAGCAGCAGCTAATGCCAAACTATTACAGTTAAATGGTTGGCGTACACGATTAAAGAGATCAGCAATTTCAGGATCAGAAACAGCATAACCAATACGTAAACCAGCTAAACCATAAGCTTTTGATAATGTGCGACAAACCACTAAATTAGCAAATTTCTTTTGTAGCTCAAATGAAGGAACACGTTCATTTTCATCAGTAAATTCAGTATAAGCTTCATCTAATACCACAATAATGTGTGATGGTACTTTTGCTAAAAAGGCTTCAATTTCTGCCGTGGTAAGGAAAGTACCAGTTGGGTTATTTGGATTAGCAATATAAATTAATTTTGTTTTGTCCGTAATATTGGCAAGAAATGCGTCTAAATCATGCCCCCAGTTTTTTGCAGGAATCACAACCGCTTTTGCGTTAATTGCTTGAGTAACGAGCGGATAAACAATAAAGGCATATTGTGAAAAAATGATTTCATCATCTTCACTTGCGAACGTGTGCGCAATTAACTCTAGTAAATCATTTGAGCCATTCCCAAGGGTAATTTGTGCAGGATCAAGCTGAAACTTTTTGGCAACGGCTTGCTTGAAATAGAAACCATTGGAGTCGGGATAACGTGTTAATTGATTTAATTCATTTAAGATAGCTTGTTTTGCACTATCAGATAGACCAAAAGGATTTTCATTGGAAGCTAATTTAACAATATTATGAATACCTAATTCTCGCTCTAATTCTTCTGTTGGTTTACCTGCTTGATAAGGCGACAATTTTTTTACGCCTTGATTAACAACTTCTAAAAATTTCATAATAATTCCTGTAAAAATTAATCTGCTTTATTTTCTTGAGCAAATTTATCCATAAACTCAATTAATGCTTCAACACCAGCAATTGGCATTGCGTTATAAATGGAAGCTCGCATTCCACCTAGTACTTTATGTCCTTTTAAGGCACGTAATCCCGCTGCATTGGCTTCGCTGATAAATTTTGCATTTAATTCATCGTTGCCAGTGGTAAAAGTGACATTCATTAATGAGCGGTTTGCTTCCGCAACGTTATTACGATAAAACGTGCTTTGATCGATATATTGATACAATAATTCAGCTTTTGCGCGATTTTTGAGTTCAACTGTTTCAAGGCCACCATTCGCGAGTAAATGTTCAAATACTAAAGAACAGAGATACCAAGCAAAGGTTGGTGGTGTATTAAACATAGAATCATGATCACGTAAAATTTGATAATTCCAAACGGATGGTGTACTCCGGCGAGCCTTACCGATTAAATCATCACGGATAATGATCAAAGTAATTCCTGATGGCCCCATATTTTTTTGCGCACCCGCATAAATCATCCCAAATTTACTGATATCAATTGGACGAGATAGGATATTTGATGACATATCGGCAATGAGTACAGTATCGCCTACATCGGGTACTTCAAAGATTTCAATCCCACTAATAGTTTCATTCGGACAATAATGTACATAATCATATTGAGTAGCAATATCACTGAAATCAAGATCTCTGACGCCAGTTTTTCCATCTTGTTCTGTCAAAATATTAATTTCATCAATATTACCAAATAATCGAGCTTCTTTTGCCGCTGCGCCAGACCAATGTCCACTGGTTAAATAAAGTGCTTTACCATTTTCAGATAATAAATTCATTGGAATGGCAGCAAATTGTCCGCGAGCGCCACCTTGAGCGAAAAGAATTTGATAATTATCTGGTACGTTAAATAATTTACGCAGATCTTCAATAGAACGTTTTGCTAACGCCATAAAGTTAGCACCACGATGGCTTACTTCCATTACAGAGGTACCTAAAGATTCCCAATCAAGCAATTCTGCTTGTGCACGTTGTAACACTTCCTTTGGCATCATTGCTGGGCCAGCACTGAAATTAAAGACTTCTGTCATATTTACCTTCTTTATTTTATTCGTCAAAATTTATCTAGTTTTAACACTAGCGAAATGAATTATCAACGGCTTTCTGAGTTGTTTCTTAATTATTATGCGGACATCAGAGATCTTAATGAAAAAGGGCGATATCTTTTTGACGATATTAAAAAAAACCGTTACAGTAAGCGCCAGAATTTCATTTATTACTAGAGAGCGTTTATTATGGAAAATGTAAATAAAAAATGTTTTGAAGATGTTTTGGAGTATGTGCGTATGTATCGTCAAAAGAATAAACTTTTGCGTGATATTGCCGATAATGATCGTAAAATCCGCGACAACCAAAAACGTGTGTTATTGTTAGATAACTTAAATCAATATATTACTGATGATATGTCTGTGGCAGATATCCGCGCGATTATTGCGAATATGCGTGAAGATTATGAAGCGCGTGTTGATGATTATATGATTCGTAATGCAGAAGCGTCTAAACAGCGTAAAGAAATTAGCAAAGCTATGAAAGAGCAGTCTAAATTACATGCTGAAATGCTTAAAAAAGATAAATAAACAGATAATAAAAAGTAAAA
>NZ_JAQIBB010000010.1:0-4225 GCF_027920745.1 Gallibacterium faecale
AAATAATTTTGGGATTTATGCTTGTTGTTTACGATATTTCAGTTTACAGAGCGTAATATTGAGAATAGAGAACAAAAAGTAATATAAAAAAATTGCCACTTTCAAAGTGACAATTTTTAATTCGTAAAGTTTATTCAGCGACAGGGAAATCCCACCAAATATCGAAAAGATCACTAACTTCAACTTGTGAAAGTCCATTTTGTTCTAACCAAGTTTTTACTAATTGGCGGTGAGAATCATCACATTTACCAAGTTTTTCTAAGCAAACTAAACCTTCCCAATGTAAATAACCGCTTCCTTCATAAGCTAAACCGTTTGGTTTAATTACTTCATCAATGAAACGATCAACAACTTGATCAATTTCACTTACAGACGTATTTTCTGCAAATTGCCACTTAACAAGAAAACCTAGTTCTTGGAATTCATCAATGTGCATTTTTTTGCGTTGTCTGCGATTACGTTGATATGCCATATTATCCTCCTTTTGGACTATTGATTTTTAACAAAATAAAGATCCCAAACACCATGACCTAATTTATGACCACGTTGTTCAAATTTAGTTAATGGTCGAAAGTCTGGACGTGGAATATAATCGTTGGTGAGAGAAGTATTACGCAATTTTGGCTGTTGTCTTAATACTTCTAGCATATGTTCAGCATAATTTTCCCAGTCTGTCGCCATATGAATAAATCCTTCTGGCTTAAGTTTCTCCATAATAAGATCAATGAAAGGAGTTTGGACGATGCGTCTTTTATGGTGTTTTGCTTTGTGCCAAGGATCAGGGAAAAAGAGCTGTAAACCAGTTAATGAATTCTTAGGAATATTATCGTTAAGAATTTCAATGGCATCATGACAAATGACACGGAGATTCGTGACTTGTTGTTCTAATGCATAAGCAATGCAAGCCCCTACGCCAGGCGTATGCACTTCAATTCCAAGATAATTAGATTGTGGATTTTGCTTTGCCATATCAACTAGTGATCGTCCCATACCAAATCCAATTTCCAGGATAACAGGATTTTCATTGCCAAAAATTTTTTTGAAATCAAAAGGATCTTGTTGATGTTCTAAACCAAAATCATCCCAATTGTCATTCATTGCACGTTTTTGTGCTTCACTTAAACGCCCAGTTCTTAATACAAAACTACGGATTTTACGCATATAGCGTCCATCTTCCGTAAATTCTGGTGTGTTAACCGTTTTGCGTTTTTGTTCAGCAATATTATTTAAAGCATTTTCTTGCATAAAATAAGATAAATCCAACAAGGTTCTACAATTAAAACGGCGTGTATTTTACCTGATAATCTGCCATTTTTGTTATGTTTTAATCAAATTCCTTATGGTACACTCGCACGTTTCATTCATTATTTAGAAGAGTTTTTATGTGGCTAGCTGAATCAACGCCAGATGCGCCTTTTGCAAGTGCAGTGTTGTCTTGGTATGAAAAATATGGACGTAAGACATTACCATGGCAAGTGAATAAGTCCTTATATGGAGTCTGGTTGTCAGAAATTATGTTACAACAAACTCAAGTTGTAACCGTTATTCCTTATTTTGAGCGTTTTATTCAACAATTCCCTACGATTACATCGCTGGCTAATGCCCCATTAGATGAGGTATTACATTTATGGACAGGCTTAGGCTACTATGCCAGAGCTAGAAATTTACACCGTGCTGCACAAATAATTCGAGATCAGTATCAAGGTGATTTTCCAACAAGATTTGAGCAGGTATTTGGATTACCTGGTATTGGGTTAAGCACAGCTGGCGCAATTTTGTCATCTTGTCTTGATGCGCCATATCCAATTTTAGATGGTAATGTGAAACGTGTCTTATCTCGCCATTTCGCGATTGAAGGTTGGCCGTGTGAAAAATCGGTTGAAACACAGTTATGGCAGCAAAGTGCAATGGTCACGCCTCAATCACAAGTCACCGCGTTTAACCAAGCAATGATGGATTTAGGAGCAACGGTTTGTACCCGTACTAAACCTAAATGTAGTTTATGTCCATTAGCGAAAAATTGTATTGCATACCATGAGGAGAGTTGGTCTCAATTTCCAGGAAAGAAACCCAAAAAAGCGTTACCAGAACGAGAAAGTTATTTTTTACTATGGACGCAAGGTACGCAGGTATTATTGCAACAACGTCCAGCAGAAGGATTATGGGGCGGACTCTATTGTTTTCCGCAATTTGAAAATCGGGATGATTTAGAGAGTTTTGTACAACAAAATAAAATACAAATTGTTGATGAATTACCAATATTTCGCCATACCTTCAGTCATTTTCACTTAGATATTCACCCGATGGTGGTAACGAATTTAAGCAGTTTATCGTTAGAGAATAAAAATGTTGCAGAAAATTGTGCAGAATATAAACAGAGAGTACAAAATGAAAGTGAATATTGGTATGATCTAGCGGATTTTTCGCCACCTAAAATTGGCTTGGCAACACCGGTTAAAAATTTGCTGCGTCAGTTATCGGCAAATTTAGCAATTAAACAAATGAAATAAGGATAATGTTATGGCAAGAACCGTTTTTTGTGAGTATTTAAAGCAAGAAGCAGAAGGCTTAGATTTCCAACTTTACCCGGGTGAATTAGGTAAACGTATTTTTGATTCAATCAGTAAGCAAGCGTGGTCAGAATGGTTAAAAAAGCAGACTATGCTAGTGAATGAAAAAAAATTAAATATGATGAATCCAGAACATCGTAAATTATTAGAGCAAGAGATGGTGAATTTCCTATTTGAAGGTAAGGATGTTCATATCGAAGGTTATGTTCCTCCTTCAAAGTAATCAAATATGAAAGCAAAAAAATATTTTATTATCTCAGCACTCGCACTATTTTTAGTGGGATGTGGTTCATCTTATAACGATGGCATTGATTATGATGATGCTTTTGCTAAAGATACCCGTGCGTTAGATATCCTCACTGGACAGTTCTCGCATAATATTGATCGTATTTGGGGTGTAAACGAGTTATTGGTAGCAAGCAGAAAGGATTACGTTAAATATACAGATAGATACTATACACGTAGCCATGTTAGTTTTGATGAAGGTGTGATTACCATTGAAACGCAAACCAGTTTAGCACGCTTAAAAAATGCGATTGTACATACATTATTAATGGGATCTGATGCTAATGGTATAGATTTATTTGCCGATGGTGACGTACCGATTAGTTCTCGTCCATTCTTATTAGGACAAGTATTAGATCATCAAGGTGCTCAAATTCCGAATATTGCGGTAGCCTCTGCATTTGCAGATTACTTGATTAATAATAAATTACAGAGTCGTCGTTTAAGTAATGGACATATTGTGCAGTTTGTGGTGATTCAAATGATTGCTAACCATGTAGCAATTCGTGCCCAAAAATATATTCCATTTATTCGTAAAGCTGCAAGACATTACAACATTGATGAAAGTTTAATTCTCGGTATTATGCAAACAGAATCCAGCTTTAACCCATATGCGATCAGCTATGCTAATGCAATGGGATTGATGCAAATTGTTCCGCAAACTGCTGGTCGAGATGTGTTCCAAATGAAAGGCAGAAGTGGTGTACCGTCGAAGAAATATTTATTTGATCCGTATAAGAATATTGATGCAGGTGTTTCTTATTTATGGCTATTACAAAATAAATATTTAGCGGGGATTACCGATCCTACCTCAAGACGTTTTGCCGTTATTTCTGCTTATAACGGTGGTGCAGGTGCAGTATTACGGATCTTTGATGAAGATAAAGATATTGCTGTAAATAAGATTAATCGCTTATTACCTGAGCAAGTGTATCGTATTTTAACAACGAAACACCCTTCAGCACAGGCGAGAAACTACTTAATTAAAGTTGATAAAGCACAAAAAAGTTATCGGGTAATTCGCTAATTTTGCTTGTTTTCGTGGTGCTTTAGTATTAATTTTATTCGTTTTGGACATAAAAACGGCTAACGTACGAAAAAAAGAAATTTTTTTCAAAATAGTGGTTGACTTGAAGGCCAAAAAAACGTTTAATACGCACCACTAAGACGTTGCCCAGATAGCTCAGTCGGTAGAGCAGGGGATTGAAAATCCCCGTGTCGGTGGTTCGATTCCGCCTCTGGGCACCACTATTCCTCCTTAGTTCAGTCGGTAGAACGGTGGACTGTTAATCCATATGTCGCTGGTTCAAGTCCAGCAGGAGGAGCCAAATTCAATAAGGCTGTTACAATTTAAGTTGTAACAGCCTTTA
>NZ_JAQIBB010000011.1:0-4204 GCF_027920745.1 Gallibacterium faecale
TTTACTCCTTAATCCATTTAATTAAATCTTTTTTAGAAGCATCTTTAGGAATAGCCGCAAAACGATCATTAACAGCCTTTTTAATGCGTTCTAAATCAAAGTTAAAGTGTATGTTGGGTCTCACTTTGGGACTCAATTTATCTTCCGTTTCTTTCCGCATTATCTCGTAATCACTCGCTTAATTTACTCAATGTAACCACTTTAGTAACAAGATAATAATCCTAAATAAACGTGTCGGTCTGAATAAATCTCATAGTAAATTCTTCTACTGCTTGTTCACGTCTTGATAAGTCATATTCAACACCAACTGGTCTAGCGATAATATTAGATTCATAACCGCCTATATTGACATTATCTCCAACAAAAGCGTGCAATATTCTTATATGCAATAATCCATCTGCCATTACACCAATAGTTCCATCTTGATGTACGACATTAGATGACCATTGCTGAAAAGCTCTCTTTATTGTTCCTTGTTCATCGTCCATTGTCGTAATGCTGATTTCAACTGGACTGCCTAATTTAGGTCCATCTATTACAGAAGAGCCTATATTGTATTGCTCACCTTCAAGCGTAATAAAAGAGTAGTTTAAATCGGTTGCTAGCATATTAAATGCGGATGTTGTCCCCTCGCCATTCGAATTGGCAAGTGCTGTCCCGACTAAGGGTAACGAATTAATAGTGCTAGAAACAATTTGAGAGGTAATTTTACCTGTAATGTTTCCAATAGAGCCTCCACCAAGCATTTGGCTAATTTTTCCACCAGCAACATTCCCAACCATACCAGAAATGTTGCCAAATAAATTGTTTGCAGCTGGTTGATAGGGTGAAATACTGAGTAACCATAAGTTTTTCCTAGCGTGTTCTATGGCAAAGGCTAGGGCAGTTATTTGCTGAACATCTTTTATTGATAATTTGGCGTGTAGATTACTACCCAGATATTGCCCCATAGCAGATTGAAACGGCTTAGACTCTTTAATTAAATCAGTAATAATTCCGCTGTTCACAGCTGTATCTAAGGCACCACCAATCCCCCCATGTAAAAAGGCTTCGGCTATATTAAATCCTTTATTTAAGATAGGTAATCTGTTTGTACTAACTTTAGATGATAAAACACCTTTACCAATAGATAGGGTTGCGTTAGTTATTTGATCGAGTAGTCCCATAATATACTTTTCTATTTTGTAGTAAGTTATAAGATTATTTTGTAACAAATTCTGAATGATAAAGTTGTCTTTTTCTTAGAGTAAACTGATCATTAGTTCTTTTATTGAAGTATTTAGCAATAGTAGATGAGATGTGATTATTACTTATATTACACGTAATACGTCATTATAATAACCGTACACCCAAATAAGGAGGTCAAAATATGACTATTACAGTAAGATTGCCGGATGAATTACAACAACGCTTAGAGCATTTAGCTATGGAAACAGGAAGAGCAAAATCTTTCTACATTAAACAAGCTCTAGAAGCTTATTTAGAAGATTTAGAAGATTTACTCTTAGCTAATGCAACGTTAGAACGTGTTCGTTCAGGCAAGGAAAAAACATATACATTAAAGGATGTAGAGAATGAACTTAATTTGGACGGTGCTGTTCGCTGATACAGCTTTAATTATTTAAACCATTTAAGTTTTTCTAGCTCTTTTATTTCAAAATCGTGAAATGTTTCAGCCCGATCAATTAACATAGGAAGCAGTTTATCTGCCCTTTTATGGGCATTAGGGGAAATAATATCAATTATTTGAAATAAATTAGGGTAAGCCCAATGAGAATTAAAAACTAAAAAATTATCACTCTGTCTTCTATTTGGTTTGTATTTGTAACGCCAAAATTTACTAATTAGATCTTGCTCAGTTAAAGCGATGTGTATTTTATAAATTTGTGCTTGTACAGCTTTAGGGTTTCTCTCGAAACCACCATAAGAGCCAAAAATATGAGGAAAGTCGGAAAATCCGCTATTGGCAAAATAAACTAGAGATTTAGCTAATTTTTCTAATACTATAGGGTCAAAGTTCTTTTGCACATCAGGATGAATAGTAACAAAACAATTCATCATACAGAATGAACCTTATTGCTATCCGTAATAAGGTTTTCTAGCTCATTTTGATTAAAGGAAATGCCTGTATCTACAATATTAAATTGTTTGTGATTATTTTTTATATTTCCTAAAGCAATGTTAAGTTTAAAAACTTCATTAGAAAATGCTCTTAATTCATTTTTGTACTCAGAAAAAGTTTTTCGTTCAACAAGATAGTTACGCACTAAAACTACAACACTCTGTACTGAATCTCTAATATTAATGAGATCGGGTAGATCTTTATGGAGATGATTTACACGAAATTTATCAGCAGCAAGAAAGCTATTCAACATTGCCACACGCTGTTTTAATAAATTTAGATTTGTTATGACTTCACAGGATTGGGCTTGATTGAAAGTTAGTTCTTGAATGCTTTCTACAGTTTTATTTACTGCATTCATTTGCTCCTGTTGAGGCGTTGCCGCTACTAAAATGGAGGCTAATAGTGCTTTTGCTGCATTCTGTTTTTTCATGGTTTAATAATTTATATCTTAATCTACTTCTGTTTAGATCATAAACTTTAAAGAAGTTAAATGCAATAAAATACCAAGAGTAGTTAAATACATAAGAAAACCAAAAAAATAAGCCTCTTTTAAAATTAGATAATGCCTAAAATGTTTTTATTATTAGAGAGGCTAAAGTGAAATTACCTTTTAAAAGTATTTTTGTTAAAGAAGATACGAATAAACCGTCCAAGAAGTCTAATGTTGAAGAGACTAGAGATTTATTAAGTGATCTTGATTACTCGGCAATCTCGTTAACATCATCAACAGATCTTTTAGTATCTAACAGTCGCAGCCGTAGAGATATTTATCAGCAATGGCTAAAAATGGAAAAAGATCCAATTATTAGTACAGCATTAAAAGCTCATGTTACAGCAGCATTAGGTGGACATGAAACAAAAGGTGATTTAGTTTTTATTGAAACAGAATCAACAGCATCTAATGAAGATAAAAAAATTATTGAAGAGTTAAAAGGTGATTTACAAGATAGATTTAATGATGTGGCCTTTTCTTTAACATACAACGCCATTGCCTTTGGAGACGCTTATTTAAGAACGTATTTTGAAGAAAGAAAGGGGCTAGTTGCTTGTCAATATGATGAATTACTTCACCCGTCATTGGTTTTGCCTTATGAACAAGCGGGATTAACAAAAGGTTTTTTAGTTAATACTGATGGACGCAGCCCATTTAGACTAAATCCATTGCAAGTCGCAAGACTTAAAATGCCTAGAATACAATTAATTCCTCAAGATTCGGTCCTTTATAAAACAGCAAAAGTTAATCTAGTAGAAGATGATGTTAATAAATTGCCGTATCTTCCAGCCCTAGTCGGTGGTTCTTTTTTATATCCTGCTGAAAAGCCTTTTAATGATTTATATACGGCATTAGCTGCTATTGTCGGTCAACGTTGGGTAGATTCCATTGATGAAGGGTTTTTATCTGTCAATCTCACTGGTGGAAGTCCAGAACAACAAACAAGATTAAAAGAATCCATTATAAAAATGCTAAAAATCTCTAAAAGTATGGCTGATAAAGCAGTTAATGGAGAGCCGGTCCTAAGCCGTACTAGACATGTGATTTTTACAACAAATGAAAAGCAAATAGTAACAAGTAATGACGGATTAGGGTCTAAACGAGCTAATACAATTAATATTGATGATATTATGCTACACGCAAGACTAACTGCCGGCGCTTTAGGTGTTGATTTATCAATGTTAGGGTTCGCAGATCAATTATCTGGTGGATTAGGTGAAGGTGGATTTTTCAGAACATCAGCACAAATAGCAGAAGGATCAAGGATGATAAGAGTTGCTTTAGATAGATTCTTTCATCAAATCATTGATAACCATATGATGTTTAAATATGGGAAGAAATTCAATAAGGCAAATAGACCATACGACATTAATTTTTACGGTTCCATTTCTGCTTATGAATCTGAAAAACAAAGAACAAAATTAGATGCAATCAACTCATCAGGCTTAATTGTTCAAACAATATCACAATTAAAAGATGTTGGTTTTGGAGAAAAAGAGTTAATTTCGTTTATGACAAAACAAATGTTATTAGATGAGGAAGAAGTTGCAGCTTATGCGAAATCAATCGCTTCACAGCATAATAAT
>NZ_JAQIBB010000012.1:0-4180 GCF_027920745.1 Gallibacterium faecale
GTTTAACAACATATCACTTTCTCTCTAAGTTCTTGTGGTTAAGCAAGAGTCATTTGCCCTGCATATAATGCCCAGAAACGTAAGCATAATACACCAATTAAACTTAATGTTGTCACCAAAATGATGAAACCTTTGCGATGTTTCATATCATTTGAAGCGATTGCGTTTAATAGTGTTGGTATAACTAATCCAATACCGACTAAACCAATCCAGAATACATATGCCCAGAAACCACTGCCGACTGCATTATAGATTGCCACCGTCTTTTGTCCGCCGCCTAAATATAAACCAATACAGAATGCAAATAATAGGAAAGCTTCAATTAAGACAACAGGCAATTCAAATTTGTGGACAAAGTTAAGTGCTGCTGAATGAGTACTTTCTTTGGTAAATAATACGGTCGCCAAGATTAATGCTGCAATACCTGAAGATGTTCCTGATGCAAGGAATAAAACAGGCAATACTGGGTTATTCAACATTGGATAACTAATTAATGCTGATAATAAGAAACCAGTATAAGCTCCTAACAGAACAGAAAGGAAAATTAAGATGATTTCTATTGGTGAACTAAAACGGGCTAAATTCACGATAATACGATGAATAAAGCTAAGTTTTGGTACAAAACGATTAATTAGTTGTGCTACCAAATCTTGGAAAATAAAGGCTAACCATAATAAAAGGAATGCTATATAGATTTGGAATAACATTACCCCCATCGACATAATTGACGTGTGGTGGTAATTGAACATCAAATACCAGAATGTCCAAGGTTTGGTAAGGTGGAAGATCAAAATGACTAAACCTAAAATAATAGTGACAGGTGCAATAATTGCTGCACAACGAATCACATTATTCTGTGCTGGGTTTGAGCCTGCTAGACCACTGCGTTTTAATAATACAGCTAACATTGTAGCGCCAGCTGAAATCCCTAATAAAAAGAGATAAATGGCAATAATTTCGTCCCACACGAGAGATGGGAAATGAAATGGACTACTCATCGTCTGATCTCCCCGTGTTTGCTTGGAATATGATAAAGATTTGGTTCTGTGCCAAGTTCTACTTTAGTGCGATAAACTTGATCGTGACGAATTTTCTTAGAAATTTCGCTATTTGGATCATTCAGATCACCGAAAGTTAGTGCTTTAGTTGGACAAGATTCCACACACGCTGGCAATTTACCTTTTGCTAAATTTGTATCACGACAGAAGTTACATTTATCCGCAGCTTTAGTAAGCGGGTTAATGT
Source organism: Gallibacterium faecale (assembly GCF_027920745.1). NCBI lineage: Bacteria > Pseudomonadati > Pseudomonadota > Gammaproteobacteria > Pasteurellales > Pasteurellaceae > Gallibacterium > Gallibacterium faecale. The sequence continues at coordinate 1,246 of NZ_JAQIBB010000012.1, forward strand.
AACGAACACGATATGGACAAACTGCAATACAGTATTGGCAGCCGACACAGAGATCTTTATTAACGTCAACGATTCCTGTTTTTGCATCAATAAATGATGCTCCAGTAGGGCAAACATGAACACAAGGTGCATTACTACAATGTTGGCAAGAGTGACGAAAGAACTCATATTCTACATTTGGAAACTCACCATAAGGTTCACTACGGATAATTTGCAGACGAGAAACCCCTTCAGGGACATGGTTTACTTCTCGACAAGCATCCATACAAGCTGTACAACCAATACAGCTGCGTTCATCGTGCAACATTCCGTAGCGTTTGTCTTTTTCCTCAGATAAGGCAGTTGCTAATGTTTTATTCGTTGTTCCTGCAACTAACATTAGTGCGCCAATACCTGAAACAAAGTTGCGGCGTGAACAATTCATTGTGCATCCTTAGTTGGTTGTTTTGCTTTTTCTTCACGGATTGCTTGTTGTTTACCATGACAATCCACACATAATTTCACTCGTTGTTTTGGCTGAATATCTTTCATGGCATCCTGTTCAGGATGTAATGTATGGCAACTTGCGCAAGGCAATTTCATCGCATGAACATCATGAGCCCAGAATTTTTCTCTTAATTTTTCTGGTTTATGACAAGCGAAACAAACTTGGTTTTGTTCTTGCACTGTGTACATTGGTGTTTTGCCATCAAAAATATCACCATGGAAACGCATCACATCTTTAACACCACGACGGTGATCTTCAGAAATTTTGCCATGACAACTTACGCAGGTAATAGGTTTACCCGTATTTGGGCTAACTTGGCTTAAATGCGTACCATGAAATTGTTGATCATTAAATTTATGGCATTTTGCACAATATTGGTTTGGATCACGTTGATTTTCCAATTTTGGTTGATAGGTCAACGTATTGGCTGAATTACCAGTAGGATTGGTATTGTTTTCAGCATTTGCACTGAATGCAAAGGCAAATAACCCAACAGTGATACTGGTAACTAGCCCTTTTTTCAACATAGCGTAGAAGTTCATTATTTTTTCCTCGACTAAATACAGCGTTTTTTGGATGCCTCAGTCTTAAGACTGAGGCAAACTAGGATAAGGTTTATTTTGCATCAGCTGGCAATAGGCCTTTTTCTTTTGCTTCTTTATCCCATTGAGGAACAACAGTTTTTAAGAACTCTTCTTTTTCACGTTTATGTTTATCCATATCGATACCAATCGCTGCCTGAGCTTTTTTTTTGGTAGAGATATCAGGAATTGCAACTGGTTGGTTAACATTATGTTTAGTTAAGATGACCGCAAGTTTACGACGTGCATCAGCTGCTTTGTCTAATCCAGTACCTAATACATTTAATGCTACTTCAGGTGCGTGCATATAAGCACCGTGGCTTGCAGAAGTATAATCCCAGCGCCATTGAGCATGGCGAATATCTTGTAGTGCATCTTTCATTTCATCTTCTGTAGCACCAGCATCCCAAGCCGCTTTCGCTTCAAAGTGCGCATGAACAAGTTGATCTTCTAATTTAATCAACATTTGGGTAACACGTTCTTTGCGAGAATTCACGATACCTTGTAATTTTTCTTTACTTTGATCATGGCAATTTGCACAGGTATTTTGGAAGTTATCAAATGGATTGCCGATATTGTGATCAGTATAAACACGTCCATCTGGAGCTTGAGTTTTTGCCATATGACAATCTACACAGGTTACGCCATTTTTACCGTGCATACCCATTGTCCAGATTTCAAAGTCTGGGTGTTGCGCTTTCAACATAGGTGCTTTAGAAAGAGAATGTACCCAATCTTTAAATTTAAGATTGTCATAGTACGCTTCCATATCTTCCACACTCAAGCCATTATCCCAAGGGAAAGTAACGGTTTTCTTGTCACCTGCAAAGTAATATTCAACGTGACAGTTAGCACAAACTGCTGCACGTTTATCGGTTTGGTCAGAACGTTCAAAGTTCCAATTGACTTTATCTAATGCACGTAAAACGTGTGGACGAGCAATGCGAAGTGCTGGTTCCCCTTTAGCAAAGGCAGCAGAATTAGTATCATGACAGTCAGCACAACCAATAGGATTAACGATTTCATTACCCCATTTCGCCCATTTCACACCGAAATAGCCGTCTTCACCTTTTTCAGTAATTAAACGTGCAACATCTGGGCTTTTACAAGTCCAACAAGCGGCGGGTTGTGGACCACTAGTTTCATCTTTTGGTGCGCCAGTACGCAAAATGTTACGTACGTCAGTAATAGCATAATAGTGACCACGAGGATGGTTGTAGTCTACGGAGAATAAATATCCTCCCCATAACACCACTAAGCGAGGATCTTCTGCTAATGCATCACCAATTTTTTCTGATTGTTTGGTGCTTAGCCAAGATTGATATTGTAAAGGATATTTTTCTGCATAAAGATCATTGCGTACAGATACTTTATCAATATCAAATTTCATATCTTTAAATTTGTCTGCTTTTTGCTGTGTTTGATCCGATGCAGGATTTGTTGCTGTTTGATCAGCAGCATGTGCAGCGTTCACTCCCACAGTGGCGGCACTTGCTAATAATAAAAACATCGCTTGTTTTAAAGTTTTCACGATAATTACCCCAACATAAATAGTTATTCACTAATAACAACGTTTTATTTATCTTTGTATCTCCATCCCTTGGAAATACAAGGAAGATATAGTTATAAGCATCGTTTACTTTATCCAAATACTCACAATAATTCTAAGGTTATATTGCAGTTTTTTGAGATTAATCAAAAAGTTTTATAGGGAGAAAGTAGAAATGAGAGGTAAATCACTATTTATACCTATTATGTGTTATAAAAAGTAATTAAATCAAAGAATTAGTGTTTTAATTTTTTAATAACTAATAAGTGGTATATTGTGTAATTTTTGCATAATAAGTGTACAAAAAAGCCCACATTA
>NZ_JAQIBB010000013.1:0-52809 GCF_027920745.1 Gallibacterium faecale
ATAAGGAGTTAAGAATGAATATAGCTCAAAATCATAATTTAAAGGACAAACTTATAGTTATTTCAGGTGCTGGTGGTGTTCTCTGCGCTTTCCTTGCTAAGGAACTTGCAAAAACTCAAGCTAAAATTGCATTACTCGATATTAACTATGATGCTGCTAATCAAGTAGCAAATGAAATCAATCAAGCTGGAGGAATCGCAAAAGCTTATAAAACAAATGTACTAGAATTGGAAAGTATTCAACAAACTCGAGATAAAATCTACGAAGAACTTGGTACCTGCGATATCTTAATCAATGGTGCTGGTGGTAATAATCCAAAAGCCACAACAGACAATGAATTTCATCTATTAAATCTTCCAGAAAATACAAAAACATTCTTTAGCTTAGACAAATCTGGTATTGAATTTGTATTTAATCTTAATTACTTAGGAACATTATTGCCAACACAGATCTTTGCTAAAGATATGATCGGAAAAGAAGGAGCCAATATTATTAATATTTCTAGTATGAATGCGTTCACTCCTCTCACTAAGATCCCCGCCTATTCTAGTGCAAAAGCAGCAATTAGTAATTTTACTCAATGGTTAGCTGTTTATTTTTCTAAAGTTGGTATTCGTTGTAATGCCATTGCTCCAGGCTTCCTTGTAAGTAATCAAAATAGGGCCTTACTATTTGATAATGATGGTAATCCAACTCCTCGTGCAAATAAAATTTTAACTAATACCCCCAATGGCACGATTTGGTGAACCTGAAGAACTTTTAGGAACATTACTTTTTTTAATTGATAGTCAATATTCTAGTTTCGTGAACGGAGTGATTATTCCTGTTGACGGTGGCTTTTCTGCATATAGTGGGGTGTAATAATGAAATCATTTATGGATGAAGATTTTTTACTATCCACTAAAACTGCAACTCTGTTATATCATCAATATGCCGCATCCCAGCCTATTTTTGATTATCACTGTCATTTAAGTCCTAAAGATATTGCTGAGAATCGACAATTTAATGATCTAACGGAAATATGGTTAGCTGGAGATCATTACAAATGGCGAGCAATGAGAACAGCCGGTATTCACGAAGACTTGATTACAGGTACAGCTAGCAATTATCAGAAATATCTCGCCTGGGCAAAAACAGTTCCTCTTTGTATCGGCAATCCAATCTATCACTGGACACATCTAGAATTACGTCGCCCTTTTGGTATAACAAATACACTATTTAACCCAGATTCTGCTGAGAAAATTTGGTATCAATGTAATGAATTATTACAACAACCTGAATTTTCTACACAAGGTATCTTGCAGCAAATGAATGTCAAACTTATAGGCACTACTGATGATCCTATCGATTCTCTTGAATATCATCAACAAATTGCCAAAGATTCAATATTCAAAATTCAAGTTGTTCCAAGCTGGCGACCTGACAAAGTATTTAAGATAGAATTGTCTGGCTTCATAGATTATATTTCTCATTTGTCTGAGGTAAGTAACGTAGATATTCATTCTTTTTCTACTTTAAAACTAGCACTAATAAAACGTTTAGATCATTTTGATAAACATGGGTGCAAATCTGCTGATCATGGTATTGAAATTGTTCGTTTTGCTCCTATCCCAGACGAAAAAACATTAGACAATATCTTACAAAATCGCTTGCAAGGCAAAGATTTGTCTGACTTACAAATAGCTCAATTCACTACAGCAATTCTAGTATGGTTAGCACAGCAATACTCAGAACGTAACTGGGTTATGCAAATGCATATTGGTGCTTTACGGAATAACAATACTCGAATGTTTAATATATTGGGTCCAGATAGTGGCTTTGATTCTATTGCAGATCGTTGTTATGCTGAGCCTTTAGCAAAATTATTGGATCTTATAGATCAAACAAATCAATTACCAAAAACAATCCTCTATTGTCTAAACCCTAGAGATAATGAAATGATCGCCAGTATGATAGGTAATTTCCAAACTGGAGGAATCCCTGGAAAAATTCAATTTGGTTCAGGTTGGTGGTTTAACGATCAAAAAGATGGTATGGAACGTCAATTACAACAACTATCTCAATTAGGTTTATTAAGTCAATTTATTGGTATGTTAACCGATTCTCGTAGTTTTCTATCTTATACTCGTCATGAATATTTTAGACGGATTCTATGTGAAATGATTGGTAAATGGGTAGAAAATGGTGAAGTTCCAAATGATATTGATTTACTAGGAAATATGATAAAAAATATTTGCTTTAACAATGCTCAAAACTACTTTAAATAATGCTTTTTTAAAAACAAAAAACCGCCAACAAAGGCGGTTTTTTATTGGATTAAAGATTAATCACTCAATTATTTAGAGATATGAGCAACTAAGTCTAATACTTTGTTTGAATAACCAGTTTCGTTGTCATACCAAGAAACTACTTTAACGAAAGTATCAGTTAATTGAATACCTGCTTTAGCATCAAAGATTGATGTTAATGCACAACCGTTGAAGTCTGTTGATACAACATCATCTTCTGTGTAACCTAAAACACCTTTAAGTTCATTTTCAGAAGCACGTTTCATTTCTGCACAGATTTCAGCATAAGTTGCTGGTTTTTCTAAGTTTACAGTTAAGTCAACAACAGATACGTTTGGAGTAGGAACACGGAATGCCATACCAGTTAATTTACCATTTAATGCTGGGATAACTTTACCTACAGCTTTAGCAGCACCAGTTGATGATGGGATGATGTTTTGAGAAGCACCACGACCACCGCGCCAGTCTTTAGCTGATGGACCATCTACAGTTTTTTGAGTTGCTGTAGTTGCGTGAACAGTTGTCATTAAACCGTCTTTGATACCCCATTTGTCATTTAATACTTTAGCAATTGGTGCTAAGCAGTTTGTTGTACAAGATGCGTTAGAAACGATGTCTTGTCCAGCATAGCTATCGAAGTTAACACCATTTACAAACATTGGAGTGCTGTCTTTTGAAGGACCAGTCATAACAACTTTTTTCGCACCAGCAGTGATGTGTTTACGAGCTGTTTCATCAGTTAAGAATAAACCAGTTGCTTCAACAACAACATCAACACCGATTTCGTTCCATTTTAAGTTTGCTGGATCACGTTCTGCAGTAACACGGATTGTTTTACCATTTACTACTAAGTTACCATCTTTAACTTCAACAGAACCGTCGAAACGACCGTGAGTTGAATCATATTTCAACATATACGCCATGTAATCAACATCGATTAAGTCGTTGATACCAACTACTTCAATGTCATCACGGTGTTGTGCTGCACGGAAAACGATACGACCGATACGGCCAAAGCCATTAATACCAATTTTAATTGCCATAGTATTTTTACCTATATTGAATGTTAAACAAAAAATCTAATTAAGCCACGTTTATCCTATTAAATTAGAACTTCCCATGACGTAACTGCGGCGAATTATAGCATAAACTTCTTTTTTACGAAAATCCGCCATTGTGCAATCGCAAGATAACAGATAACTTTTTTGTGATCTACATCAAATTTTATTGATTAAAGTTTTCTGGTAAATGTTGCTGCATAGATGACCAGATAAGACCACTTTCGATACCATATTGACGAATACAAGGTCTAACTTGATCTATCTCTCCAGATTGACAAATACTTTGTAATTGATAATAAAACTTAAGTGCTAGCTCTCTACTTAAAGCATTTGAAAAATAGAAACGCCCTACCCGCTCATATAAGCTCTTTAGACTATTTAAAATCAAGCCATACACAGGATTATTAGATGCAAAAGCAAGTTTACGGAAAAGTTCATAATCAAAAGAAGTATAATCTTCCGCTGTATCTTTGAGTCTAGCTAATGGTTCAAAAACAGCTAATGACTCCTCTTTTGCAATACGAAACGCTTTACTAATATAAATAGCAGAGATATTTGTTCTTGCCGATAAAATATTGGCAATAATAGTAGATACTCTTGTACCATCTAATTTAATCAGCGCTTCTAAAATATTAAGCCCCGATGTTTCCCAAATATTATTAACACGTGTTGGTTTACCGTGCTGAATACTCAACCAACCATCACGAGCCAAGCGCTGTAATACTTCTCGCAAAGTAGTCCGTGTTACCCCAATTTTATCGGCTAATTCTCTTTCTGCGGGGAGATCACTTCCCGGTGGAAAATGATTATTCCAAATACTTCTGATTATGTATTCTTCTGCTAATCTTGCAGGGCTATGTGCTTTGATGACATCATTATTTGCCATTATCGTACCTTGTTCCTAATTACACTCTAACAGATCATACATAATACCTTTTCTACTGACTTTCATTAATCAAAAAAGGTTACATACTTTCTTAATAACTAATATTTTGTGCATTTCGCATTAAAAAATGCACTGAATAAGCGAAAAAGACGAAAATCTTTGATCATCCACAAATAAATCGAATATCGAATGAATAAATCTGCAAGATTGTATTACAATCGAGCCAGTTGTAAATTAAAAAAACACAACATCACTAATAAATAATGTTCTAAAAGTCTATGGAGATGACGCTATGACCTATTTGCAAGCAAGTATGCAAAATTTTTTAGGGCAGAGTCCAAATTGGTATAAATTATTTATCATTGGCTGCTTAATCCTTAACCCTATCATTTTTTACATTAATCCCTTTCTAGCTGGTTGGCTTCTTGTTGCAGAATTTATTTTTACTCTTGCCATGGCGTTAAAGTGTTATCCCTTACAACCCGGTGGTTTGCTTGCATTAGAGTCTGTCATTATTGGTATGACAACGCCTGAACATATTAAGCATGAAATTATGGCGAATTTTGAAGTAATTATGTTGTTGATGTTTATGGTGGCAGGTATTTACTTTATGAAGCAATTATTACTATTCCTGTTCACCAAACTTCTCCTCGCCATTCGTTCCAAAATTACCTTATCTTTAGCTTTTTGTATTAGTGCTGCATTCTTATCTGCATTCCTTGATGCACTTACTGTTGTTGCCGTTGTGATTAGTGTCTGTATGGGCTTCTATGGGGTTTATCATAAAATTGCATCAGGCAATAAATTTGATGATTCTACGGATATTACCAATGACGATAAAATCACCAGTGCCAAAAAGACATTAGATGAATTTCGTGCTTTTTTACGTAGTTTAATGATGCATGCAGGTGTAGGTACTGCATTAGGTGGCGTAATGACTATGGTTGGCGAACCACAAAACTTAATTATTGCTGAACAAGCAGGGTGGCATTTTGGTGAGTTCTTCTTCCGCATGGCACCGGTTACTGTACCTGTCTTAATTTGTGGATTATTAACTTGTTTTGCTCTTGAGAAATTTAAGCTCTTTGGCTATGGTGCACATTTGCCTCGTCGTGTTTGGTTAGTGCTAGCAATTCTAGATCGCAGTCAAAGTGAAAAAATGAGTCGTAATGATCGAATCAAATTATTTGTACAAGCACTGATCGCTGTTTGGTTGATTATTGGATTAGCCTTCCATCTTGCTGCGGTTGGTTTAATTGGATTAACGATCATTATTTTATCAACTTCATTCTGTGGTATTACTGACGAACATACCATTGGTCGTGCCTTCCAAGAGTCTTTACCATTTACGGCTTTACTTGTTGTTTTCTTTACTGTGGTGGCAGTGATTATCGATCAGCACCTATTTGGCGGAATTATCCAATTTGTATTAAGCGCTAGCGAAAGTTCACAATTAATCCTGTTCTATATCTTTAATGGTTTGTTGTCATCTATTTCAGATAACGTATTCGTTGGTACCGTTTATATTAATGAAGCAAAAGCAGCTTTAGAAGCAGGTAAAATTTCTTTAACTCAATTTGAAAATATTGCTGTTGCTATTAACACAGGTACTAACTTACCATCTGTAGCAACGCCAAATGGGCAAGCAGCTTTCTTATTTTTGCTAACTTCATCATTTGCCCCATTAATTCGTTTATCTTATGGTAGAATGGTGCTCATGGCGTTACCTTATACAATTGTGTTATCTGTTGTCGGTTTAATTGGCGTAGAGTTTTTCTTACCTGAACTTGCTGCACTCTTCACACAATGGGGATTAATTCCAACGCCACATATTCCACCAGTACATTAATAAAGGATAGGCGATGCTTACTGTATTTAAATCTTGGTCTTTAACTCGAACAGCGTGGCTAATTATGGCGCTATCAGGATTAGCGCTGGAAGGTACTGCGCTTTATTTTCAACATGGCTTAGGATTACATCCTTGCGTAATGTGTATTTATGAACGTGTAGCATTGCTTACCATTATTTTTGGTGCACTCATTGGTGCCATTTATCCTTCATCATTATTCTTTCGTATTGCAGGTATTATTGTTGGTGCCTGGGGTGCAATCAAAGGCGTATTACTTGCCCTAGAACACGTAGATTTACAACTTAATCCAGCGCCTTGGAAACAGTGTGAATTTCGTCCTGACTTTCCACAAACACTTCCACTTGATCAATGGTTCCCACAAATTTTCCAAGCAAGTGGTTCTTGTAGTGATATCACTTGGCGTTTTCTTGGTTATACTATGCCGCAATGGTTAGTTGTTGTTTTCGGGATTTACATCGTACTTTGGCTACTTATTGCATTAAGCCAATTTAAACGTGGTTATTCAACACGCCAAAGACGTTTATTTAAACATTAACATTCAATGATCAAAAAGGATAAATTTAAGCCATAATTTATCCTTTCTTTTTATCTATTTCTGCCAAGGATTAACTATGCTTGATATTAGACATTCTGTGCAAAAATATATTGATTGGGTTATTCGTCTAGGGAGATTACGTTTTTCTCTGCTTGGCATTGCTGTGCTTGCCGTTTTTGCACTCTGTGTACAAATTCTTCTCAGCATTTTTGTCACTGGGCAGATCTATTGGATGGATATCATTCGCTCCATCAGTTTTGGTTTGATCTCTGCACCTTTCGTCATCTACTTTTTCAATGTTATTGTGGAAAAACTTGAACGTTCTCGCCAGCGTTTACACGAATCCAATCAAGAACTTTCCGAAACGCTAAAACTATTAGAAAAAGAGATTACAGAAAAAAACAAAGCTCAACTCGCTTTACAACAAAAAGCCGATTTTCTCCGTTCTTTTATCGATGCGTCTCCTGACCTTGTGTTTTCACGTTCTGAGAGTGGTAAATTTCTAGAATGTAATCGTGCTATGGAATTGCTTACAGGGAAAAGTGAAAGTGAACTACAAGGATTAACCATTCAACAAACTTTCCCTGCTGATATTGCTAAATATATTCAAGGTACAGATAAAGCTGTCTTAGAAAATAATATTGGTATGACTTATGAACAATGGTTTAAATATCCAAACGGTAAAGTCGCTTGTTTTGAAATCAGAAAAGTCCCTTATTATGATCAAATTAATCAACAACACTGTTTGCTAGGCTTTGGTCGGGATATTACTGAACACAAACGCTATCAAGAAACTATCGAAAAAGCGAGCCGTGATAAATCAACATTAATGACAACCATTAGTCACGAATTACGTACTCCATTAAATGGTATTATCGGGCTAAGCCGAATTCTTTTAGATAGCCAACTCAATGAAAAACAACGTAATTACTTACATACAATTAACGTTAGTGCTGTTTCACTTGGCCATATCTTTAGCGATATTATTGATTTAGAAAAATTAGATTCTCGCCGTATTCAGTTATATAAGAAAGAAACTGATGTTCTACGCTTATTAAGTGATATTGAGAACTTTGCCACCTTTATGGCAAATCAGAAAAATCTCTACTTTAAGTTAGAATATGATGACAACTTACCTAATTTCTTAATGTTAGATTCTGCGCGAGTGTCACAAATTTTATGGAATCTGATTAATAATGCTGTGAAATTCACGACAGTTGGTGGGTTAACTTTGCGTTTCTCTCGTCTTGATCAACACACTTATAGTTTTGCATTAACCGATACAGGGGTAGGTATTCCGGCGAATGAGCAGAAAAAAATCTTCGCAATGTATTATCAAGTCCGTTCTGGTAATCAAAAAGCGCTTGGCAGTGGGATTGGTTTATCCATTTCAAAACGCATTGCTAAATTAATGAATGGAAACTTAACCGTAAGCAGTGCACCAAATAAAGGCTCGACTTTTACCTTTACATTTAAGGCAGAAGAAGTTGTAAAACTACCGCCAATTGTCACTATTCCTGAATTGCAACATCTTTTTATCTTATTAGTGGAAGATATTGAAATTAATGTGATTGTTGCACGATCTATCCTAGAAAAATTAGGTTATCACGTTGATGTTGCTATGACAGGAAAAGACGCGATTAAGATGTGTGAAGAAAAACAATATGATCTTGTTCTGCTCGATATTCATCTCCCTGATATGACTGGCTTTGAAATTGCCGAATACTTACATCAACAATATGAACAAGAAAAATATGATTACTTACCGCCATTAGTGGCGTTAACGGCTAATGTTGTATCGAATAAACAAGATTATTTCAAACATGGTATGGATGATGTTTTACAAAAACCACTTTCATTAGAGGCTCTTAATCAATGTCTATTACACCTGTTTAATTTACAACCTCAGCCTATTGCAGAGCCAACCTTTACTGAAACTGAGCTACCAACAAAAAGCAAGGATTCTGAAGTTTGGCAAAAATTAGATATCGTGATGTTAAATGAATTAGCCAATATTCTCGGCAAAAAGACCATTCAAAATAACTTAAATTTATTCGCCTCTATGATGCCGAACTATCTACAAGAGTTATCTGCTCAATATCAAGCCTATTTAACTGATCCTCAACATAAACAATCATTATGCGAAATTGCTCATAAAATGAAAGGAGCAGCTTCTTCTGTTGGGTTAAAACAGTTGCAAGAAATCAGCAAGCATATTCAAGATGGTAATGAAGCAGATTGGGAAGAACATTTAGCTGAACGAATTGAGTTGTTACAACAATGGCAGCAGCATACAGATTGCTTACAACGTTGGCTAGATCAGAAGTATTAAATTGATATGCAACATTTTATCTTTTTACATGGTTTTTTAGGATCACAACAAGATTGGCATGCGGTAGTTACACAATTATCCAATGTAAAATGCCACTGTCTAGATCTTCCGGGTCATGGTGCGAATCATCATATTCAAATCAGTGATTTTGCAGAAAGTGCTATTTGGCTTTCAAAACAGATTCAACAATTAGTTGGTCAAGCACCCTATTATCTGATTGGTTATTCCTTAGGTGGTCGGTTAGCTGCTTATTTTGCTACACAAACTATAACACCAGTACATAACTTACAAAAAGTAGTGCTAGAAGGCGCAAATTTAGGACTAACCTCTCAAATAGAACGGGAATTACGTTGGCAAAATGATACGATGTGGGCAGAACAATTTGCTACCCAACCGATTCGACAAGTATTACAAGCTTGGTATCAACAACCTGTTTTTGCCGATCTCACTGAACCACAACGCCAAGATTTAATTAACATTCGTGCTAATAATCAACCAACTGCATTAAGCCAAATGCTGTTAGCCACGTCTCTTGCAAAACAACCTGACTTGTGGCAACAAATTCAGGTACAACCAGAAAAGTTCTACTACTTTTGTGGTGCAAATGATGAAAAATTTCGCCAATTAGCAGAAAAGCATCAATTAAACCTAACATTAATTGAGAAAGTTGGGCATAATGCACACGTTCATCAGCCAATCGCATTCGCAACCAAATTGGCTGCACTATTTTGTTAATAAAAAAGGAAAAATTATGTTATATCCAAGCGAAGACTTTTTATACGCACCTGTTGAATGGCAAGATTGTAGCGCAGGTTATACCGATATTCTTTATCATAAATCTGCTGATGGTATTGCCAAAATTACAATTAACCGTCCTCAAGTACGTAATGCATTTCGTCCACAAACCGTAAAAGAGATGATTCAAGCCTTTGCTGATGCTCGCTTTGATGAAAAGATCGGGGTTATTGTTTTAACTGGTCAAGGTGAAAAAGCATTCTGTTCTGGTGGCGATCAAAAAGTCCGTGGTGATTACGGCGGTTATAAAGATGATCAAGGTGTACATCATCTCAATGTACTCGATTTCCAGCGTGATATTCGCACTTGTCCAAAACCAGTTGTCGCAATGGTTGCAGGCTATGCAATCGGTGGTGGTCATGTATTACATATGATGTGCGACTTAACCATTGCCGCAGACAATACAATTTTTGGTCAAACTGGACCAAAAGTAGGTTCTTTTGATGGTGGTTGGGGTGCGTCATATATGGCACGTATTGTAGGTCAAAAGAAAGCCCGTGAAATTTGGTTCCTTTGCCGTCAATACAATGCGCAAGAAGCATTAGATATGGGACTAGTGAACACTGTTGTACCTTACGCAGATTTAGAAAAAGAAACCGTACGTTGGTGTCGTGAAATGTTGCAAAATAGCCCGATCGCATTACGCTGCTTAAAAGCGGCATTAAATGCAGATTGTGATGGTCAGGCAGGATTGCAAGAACTTGCTGGTAATGCAACGATGTTGTTCTATATGACTGAAGAAGGTCAAGAAGGGCGTAATGCATTCAACGAAAAACGCCAACCAGATTTCAGTAAATTCAAACGTAATCCTTAATCACACAATATGGTCAGCAGACGCTGACCATTATTTTATCTCACTTATCAGGAATCACTATGGCAATACGCAATTATTTATCTTATCGCCCACAGTTAGCAGATCGTGTTTATATTGATGAATCAGCTGTTGTTATTGGAAAAGTTTGGTTAGCAGACGACGTTTCAATTTGGCCCGGTGCAGTATTACGTGGTGATGTGAATGATATTCGCATTGGCGCACGTAGTAATATACAGGATTTAAGTGTTCTGCATACAACCCGATCCTCTGAAGCTAATCCCAAAGGTTCCCCATTAAATATCGGTGAAGATGTTACTATTGGCCATCATGTTACTTTGCATGGCTGTACTATTGGTAACCGAGTATTGGTTGGCATGGGAAGTATTATTTTAGATGATGCTGTTATTGAGGATGATGTCATAATTGGAGCAGGTAGCCTGGTACCTCCTCGTAAACATCTCGCCAGCGGTTATTTATATTTAGGCTCTCCAGTAAAAGCGATTCGTCCATTAACCGAAGAAGAACGCACGTTCTTACGCATCTCAGCTCAAAATTATGTGAATACTGCTGCGGAATATAAACAAACAGAAATCGACTAAACTGAAATGAAAAAGGGAAGAACCTTTGTCCTTCCCTTAAACTCATTTATTGTAATAACGAAATATCCGCTACTTTAAAGAACAGATCACGTAAATTCTTCAATAATGCTAAACGATTTTGGCGAAGTTTTGCATCTTCCACATTTACCATAACATTATCAAAGAAGTTATCCACACTTTCACGTAATCCAGCGAGTTGATCTAAAGCAGTTTGATAATCACCTTTTTCAAACAATGGTTGCAATTCACGCTGTAATTCTAAAACACGTTCAGCTAATGTGATTTCTTGCGCCTCTTTGCATAATGCAAGATCGATATGCTCAGGTAATTCGCCTTCTACTTTAGAAAGAATGTTTTGTACACGTTTATTTGCTGCAGCAAGCGATTGTGCCGACTCTAAAGTACGGAAATGACTTACAGCTTTTACACGTGCATCAAAATCAGCTGGTTTAGTTGGGCGACAAGCTAATACCGCTTGAATGGTATCAATTGCGTATCCTTCATCTTGATACCAAGCACGGAAACGGCCAAGAATAAAATCAACAACATCATTCACAACCGCTGTATTAGTTAATTTATCACCATAGAATTGTGCGGCTTTCTCGGTTAAATCGACTAAATCTAATGGTAAATTTTTCTCTACAATAATTCGCAATACCCCTAATGCTGCACGACGTAACGCAAACGGGTCTTTATCGCCTTTTGGATGTTGCCCAATACCGAAAATTCCCACTAAGGCATCGAGTTTATCCGCTAAAGCAACAGAACAAGCCACGAGACTACGCGGTAATCCGTCACCAGCAAAACGTGGCATATATTGTTCATTTAGCGCAACCGCAACTTCTTCATCTTCACCATCATGGCGAGCATAATGCATTCCCATTACACCTTGTGTATCAGTAAACTCAAATACCATATTTGTCATTAAGTCACATTTTGACAATAAACCTGCACGTTGAGCTTGTTGTACATTAGCACCAATTTGTTGAGCAATTTCACCACTTAATCTCTCAATTCGTTCTGTTTTATCAAATAATGTACCTAATTGTTGTTGGAATAATACGGTTTTTAGGCGTGGTAAGTTATCAACTAAACGTTGTTTTAAATCCGTTTTAAAGAAGAATTCCGCATCACTTAAACGAGGACGTACAACTTTTTCATTCCCTTGAATTACCGCACTTTGATCGGCTGGATTAATATTTGATACAAAAATGAAATGTGGTAATAACTTGCCACTTTGATCATAAATTGGGAAATATTTTTGATCCCCTTTCATAGTGTAAACCAAGGCTTCTGCTGGAACAGCTAAGAAGCGCTCTTCAAATTTTGCTGTCATCACCACTGGGAACTCAACTAATGAAGTCACTTCCTCTAAAAGATCTTCTTCAATATCTGCTACTCCACCAACTTTGGCAGCAGCTTGTTCTGCATCACGGCGAATTATGGTTTTACGTTGATTAAAATCAGCAATCACGCTGCCTTTATCTGCTAATAATTGTGGATATTGATCAGCATGATCAATCGTAAACTCGGCCTCACCTAAGAAACGATGTCCACGAATAGTACGTGCACTTGCTACACCAAGGATCGTTCCTTCAATTAACTCACCACCAAATAATAATGTCACAGTATGTACAGGACGGATAAATTGCTCACTTTTATCTCCCCAACGCATTGGTTTAGGAATTGGTAATTTCGCCAGTGCATTAGCAACTAAATCCACTAATAATTCTTTTGTTTGTTTACCTGCTTCTACAACTTGATAAAATAGCCATTCGCCTTTATCTATACTGATACGTTCCGCTTGATCAACTGTAATTCCACAACCTCTTGCCCAACCTTCTGCCGCTTTAGTCGGTTTACCTTCTGCATCAAATGCTACTGATACGGCTGGACCACGTTTTTCAATCGTTTTACTTGGTTGTTCAGTAATTAAGTTATGTACTTTCACTGCCAAACGGCGTGGTGCCGCAAACCATTCCACTTTATCAAAAGTTAAGCCAGCATTATTTAACTCCGCAGTGAAATTATCTGCAAATGCCACCGCTAATTTTTTCAGAGCTTTCGGTGGTAGCTCTTCAGTGCCGATTTCGGCGAGGAAGTTTTGTGTTGTCATCTTATTGTTCTCTAATAACAAATATATCTATATCTTATGGAAAAACTTGTTTAAAATTTTCAGACCAAATTTTAGGATTTAAAGGTCTTGTACAAAAACCTTTCGTTTTATCATTTGCAATCATCATTGCATCTTTCGCTTTATCCTCTCTTTCAAAGGATTTAATTTGAATCTGTTGCTTATCAGTTATCCCTGAAAGTTTTCTTTGTTTAATTTGTTCAACAAATCGCTGTGCAATTTGTTTTAATTCAGCATTCTTTTCAATTTCTTGTTTAGCCAGATAATTACTTTCATTTTGAACATTAATCACATTTTCAATCTTAATTATGATCTCATCATTAACTAATGCCCATTTTCCAGTCATTGCATAGCTGTAATACAAGATGCTCAGAAACTTAGCATCAGGCAATTCCTTTGCTGGAAACATTAACATCGAAAAAATCTGAGCTGTTCCATTCTTATGCAATCGATAATCTGCTAAAACTTTTGCATTATGATCTTTATGTTCAATTTGGCAATGCCAATCACCATAAAGATCTTTTACACTGTATTGCACACTTTTCGCACTCACCAAAGAACTGCTCAAAAGTAAAAAAGAAAAGATAACTTTCTTCATTGTATATCTCCAAGTCCTATTGAGGCTCATATCGATATTCCACTATCGATATTGGTTTAGCTAATTTATCGCTTGTAATAAGCTATCTTCTATCAATGTTGCTGTAATTCACGATTACACTTTTGGTGAAAAATAAACTGCAAGTCGCTCAATATCTAAAATCACATCATCACCAACAACTAATGCTGGAACACCTGCATAACCATTCGCTTTCACAGCATCGAAAGCCGAATGCTGATCACGTAAACGTAAAAAACGTTTCAGATTTGCCATACTCTCCAAAATACTAACACTTTCATATTCCACACTTAAGCGGGATAACTCTGCCACAAAAGGCGCTGTATCATGGCAAAGATGGGCAAAAAATAAAACCGGTTTTGTCATTTTGATCATCCTAAAATTGTTTATGCTGTTGGTTTTGTTGCTTGCAGGCAAGGATATTTCTCATCCATTTTCGCTGCCCATGCGACTAATTTAGGAAAATGTTCCGCTAAGTTAAATCCGGTATTTTCTAAGCGGAATGTCCACCAATCAATTAAACAGACGGCGCTTAATGTACCAATATTTAATTCATCACCAAACTGAGCAAGCTTTTCTTCAAGCTGCACAAAACTACGGATATTTCTTTCCATTAGTTGTTGGTGTCTTGCTGTCCACCACTCATTTTCAGGGCGAAAACGACGTTCAGCCACAATAGTCGGAGTGGTATTTTCCAAAATACCTTCTACCAACGCATGGAGTGCCAAAACTTGCCAGCGTTTACCATTCATTGGAAATAATGTCAGTTGTGAACCGATACTATCCAAGTATTCACTAATCAATAAACTCCCAAACAGCCATTCACCATTTTCCATTTGTAAACCAGGGATTCTGCCTAATGGATTATCTTTATTATGAGGAGAGTTAGGATCAAATGAGTTGGTGATTTTTAATAATTCAATCTGATCTTCGAGTTGATGATATTGTAATGTTGCTCTTGCTTTACGAGCGAAAGCACTTGTTGTGGAATACCAAAGTTTCATCTTCATTCTCCTCATCATTAAAGGGTTAGAAATTATTTTTTGCAACCAGGGAAACCTAATGCTTCGCGGCTTGCATAATAGGCTTCGGCAACACCTTTTGTTAGTGCACGAATTCGTAAAATATAACGTTGGCGTTCAGTTACTGAAATCGCTTTACGTGCATCCAGCAAGTTAAAACTATGTGCAGCTTTTAAAATTCTTTCATAAGCTGGCAATGGTAACGGTTTCTCTAAAGAGAGTAAGTATTGTGCTTCTTTTTCATATTGCTCAAAACATTTAAATAAGAAGTCAACATCAGCATATTCAAAGTTATATGTTGATTGCTCTACTTCATTTTGATGGAACACATCACCATATGTTGTTTTACCTAATGGCCCATCTGACCAAACAAGATCATAAACACTGTCCACACCTTGAATATACATTGCCAAACGTTCTAAACCATAGGTAATTTCACCTGTCACTGGTCTGCACTCCAAACCACCGACTTGTTGGAAATAAGTAAATTGTGTCACTTCCATACCATTTAGCCATACTTCCCAACCAAGCCCCCATGCACCTAAAGTTGGATTTTCCCAGTTATCTTCAACAAAACGGATATCATTTTGGGTTGGATCAAAGCCAAGCATTTTTAACGAACCTAAATAAAGTTCTTGGATATTGTCTGGTGAAGGTTTAATTACTACTTGGAACTGATAGTAGTGTTGTAAACGGTTTGGATTTTCCCCATAACGACCATCAGTTGGACGGCGAGAAGGTTGTACATAAGCAAATGCCATTGGTTCTGGGCCTAATGCACGTAATGCCGTCATCGGGTGCGATGTTCCTGCACCAACTTCCATATCAAACGGCTGCACAATCGTACAACCTTGTTCTGCCCAATATGATTGTAACGCCAAGATCATGCCTTGGAATGTTTTGATATTAAATTGTGTAGTCATAATAAAATCTTCGATCAGTTTACATAAATTCGCATATTCTACTTGATTTTTATTGGATTGAGTAGGCTAAAGCAGCTAGCATCCTCTGATTTTTATATGCTATTTTAATCCAGAATACTTCTAGCAAAAAGTATTTTTGAGCAGATTATCTTCACCATTTTTTAATTTTTAAATGCAAACAATATTGAATAAAAATCTACCATTTCCTGCACAAAAAACATTCTGCAAAAACTAAGAAAAAATGAACTTTGGAGCAAAATTAATGTTATAATAAAAATAATGAAGTTTTATTTTAAAATTTATCAATTAAACAAGGAGCCATCTTATGCGTCTTATTCCATTACAAAACGATCAACAAGTTGCTAAATGGGCAGCTCGCCATATTGTCGATAGTATCAATCGTTTTGCTCCAACTGCAGAACGTCCTTTCGTTTTAGGTTTACCAACTGGCGGTACCCCTCTCGCCACCTATAAAGAATTAATCAAACTTTATCAACAAGGGGAAGTCAGTTTTAAACATGTTGTTACTTTTAATATGGATGAATATGTAGGATTACCAAAAGAACATCCTGAAAGTTATCACTCTTTTATGTTCAATAACTTCTTCAATCATGTTGATATCCCACACGAAAATATTAATATTCTTAACGGCAATACTGATGACCATGATGCAGAATGCCAACGTTATGAAGATAAAATTAAATCTTACGGTAAAATTCACTTATTTATGGGCGGTGTAGGTGAAGATGGTCATATCGCATTTAACGAACCAGGCTCATCTCTATCTTCTCGTACCCGTATTAAAACATTAAATGAAGATACCCTGATTGCGAATTCACGTTTCTTTAATAATGATATTAACCAAGTACCAAAATATGCATTAACAATTGGTGTTGGTACATTATTAGATGCTGAAGAAGTAATGTTATTAATCACTGGTTATCGTAAAGCCCTAGCATTACAAGCTGGAGTTGAAGGGGCAGTAAATCATCTTTGGACAATCAGTGCATTACAAATGCATAGTCGTGCAATTTTTGTTTGTGATGAAGCTGCTACCCAAGAATTAAAAGTGAAAACAGTTAAATACTTTAAAGAACTAGAATCACACGCTATTCACAGTGTAAGGGAATTAAAATGAAACAATATGCATTAACTAATTGCGTTATCTATACTGGCTCGCAAATATTGTATGATCACGCAGTTATCATCAATGAAGACAAAATTGAAAATATAGTAAAACAGCAAGATCTGCCGGCGAATCTTCAACAAATTGATCTGAACGGCGCTAACTTATCGGCTGGCTTTATTGACCTGCAACTTAATGGTTGTGGTGGAGTAATGTTTAATGATAATTGCTCTGTTAAAACCTTAGAAATTATGCAGGCAACCAATCTCAAATCAGGGACAACTAGCTTTTTACCTACTTTTATTACTGCACCTGATGAAGAAATGAAGCACGCTATTACTGTAATGCGTGACTATTTAGCGAAGCATAAAAATCAAGCATTAGGCCTACATTTGGAAGGCCCTTATCTCAGCAAAGAGAAAAAAGGCGTCCATCGCGAGGAGTTTATTCGTGAAATTTCTGATGAAATGTTAGCATTCTTATGTGATAACGCAGAGGTTATTAGCAAAATAACTATTGCAGCAGAAAATCCAACCGCTGATTTTATTCCACAATTTATTAATAAAGGAATTATTGTTTCGATTGGTCACTCTAATGCAAGCAGTGAAGTAGCAACGCAACGTTTTGCTCAAGGTGCTACCTTTGCAACTCACCTACATAATGCAATGTCGCCGGTTTCCTCTGGTCGAAATATGGGAGTAGTGGGTGCTGTGTTAGATAATCCTAATGTTTATACTGGCATTATTGTAGATGGCTTACACGTCACTTATGGTAATGTGCGCATCGCTAAACAGTGTAAACAAGATAAATTATGTTTAGTCTCTGATGCCACTGCCGCAGCCGGGGCAGATATTGAATCATTCCAATTTGTCGGTAAGACTGTCTATGTCCGTGATCATAAATGTTATGATGCTAATGGCACCTTTGGCGGTTCAGCAGTCACCATGATCGAAGCCATTCAAAATTGTGTAAATGAAGTTGGTATCAATTTAGACGAAGCAATTCGTATGGCAACATTATACCCGGCAAGAGCAATTCGTGTTGATCATCAACTAGGCAGTATCGAAGCCGGTAAGATTGCAAATCTCACTGCGTTTAACCACAAATTTGAGGTATTAGGTACCGCTGTTAATGGTAAGTGGTTATTTAATTAATTCTTTTCTATATAGATTGTGATGAATAAATCTCATCACAATCTTTCTCTTTTCTATGGTTTTTCCTCTATCAATTCATTAAATTTGTAAAAAATGAACAAATTGTCTATTCTCTATGCGAACAAGCTAAAAAATCTTTTTTTCTAAAAAAAGTTGTTGACGAGGATAGGATATATCAGCATAATTAGCGCCGCAAAAGCAAATGGCTATGTAGCTCAGTTGGTTAGAGCACAACACTCATAATGTTGGGGTCACAGGTTCGAATCCCGTCATAGCCACCAGTTAGCGGGAATGGCGAAATTGGTAGACGCACCAGATTTAGGTTCTGGCGCCGTGAGGTGTGTGGGTTCAAGTCCCTCTTCCCGCACCATTTTAAAGTTGGGGTATCGCCAAGCGGTAAGGCACCGGGTTTTGATCTCGGCATCCCTAGGTTCGAATCCTAGTACCCCAGCCATCTTCTTAAATCTACTTTTATTATATTCCTGTTGGGGTATCGCCAAGCGGTAAGGCACCGGGTTTTGATCTCGGCATTCCTAGGTTCGAATCCTAGTACCCCAGCCATCTTTCTTTTCTTAACTCTTTTTCTTGTTTTTAATTACATCATTTCTGGATCTGGATATTGATATACAAAGTCTAAGTCTTGGCAAATTTTATCCGCTGAGATGATACGTTCCATTGGTTCACTTTCCTCTGCAAATTGTGGTAATGGCAATGCTAATTTTTCTGCTGCCTTTGTATAATACTCAGCTTTTAATGGGTGGATCGGTGCCGCTAAATTATAACGTCGGTGATATGAAGGGGTTTCTAATAATAGCTGAATCGCGCGTAAACAATCTGTTAAATGCACCAAATTAATGGTTTGTTGAGCGCCTTGAATATTTTGTTTACCTGATAAATGATGTACTGGATGTCTATCTTCACCCACTAAGCCTGCAAAACGAATAATATCCACATCAATATCTTGCAATTCCCATAATCGTTGTTCAATCTCTAATAACGCCTTACCAACATCTGAAGTAGGATGTGGTAAATAATCTTCATCAAAAACACCAGAAATCATTGGATAAACCGAAGTTGAACTAATGAAAATAATATGTTGCACATTGTGTAATAATGCTTCGGTAAGCAGATTTTCAACACTAAGAACGTAATTATTGAGGTCAAAAAAATATTCACTTGGGGGGATGTTAATGATCAGGCTATCTACACTTAATAAAGCTTCTAAATCGTCAGGATCAGCATTAATCATAGGGGTTAGTTCCAGATAATAACTCTCAACGCGCTGTAACCGCATCTGCTCCACGCCTTCATGCGTTCGCTTACTTCCCTTCACTTCCCAACCTAGACTTTGTAAATAACGTGCAAGAGGGAAACCTAACCAGCCTAATCCAACGATTGCCACACTTTTCATACTTGTTTTATCCAGCGTTTATCTTCAAAATAGTTTCTCATTTTCTCCTCATTCTAAGACAATAAAATGAAATCACAAGCGATTATGTTTGTTATCACTACTAGGAGCTTTCTATGCCATCAAAATACCCAACACTTCAAATTTTCTTACATTGGCTATCCTTACTTTTCGTGTTAATTACCTATTTCAGCATTCAAGCCCAAGATTTAGATCTTACTTTGGATTGGTATGATTTAATGGTGAATACACACTATACCTTTGGTATTTGTGTCTGGGGAATTATCTTCGTTCGCCTTATTGTTCGTCATCTTTATTTAAAACAGACACCAGCAATTACACCAACGCCACCAGTATGGCAAACTAAACTTGCCCACTACGTCCATTTAGCTTTATATCTTTTCTTTATTTTAATTCCAATTTTTGGCGCCTTAACTGTATTAAATAAAGGAAGTGATCTCACTTTTGCGAATTACCCAATTATTGCTGGTTTTAATCCCAATCCAGAAACAGCGCATACCTTAAAGGAAATCCATGAAACATTAGTTAATATCGCTATGGCTTTGGTCGTTTTACACGCTATCGCAGCATTATTCCATCACTATATCGTCAAAGATAATACCTTATTAAGAATGATGCCTCACAAATCTAAATAAATTCCTTTAGTAAAATTGAGCGAACAATAAACAACTACCCGTTTTTATCGTTCGCTTTCTCGACATATTACTTATGAATAAGCTATAATCGGGCGTTCAATTTTTTAATACACTCGTATTATTGTACACAATCAATAATTATCTTTTGCGTGTTCGGTAGATAGGTTGCCGAGTACAATCATTTTTTTGAGGTAGCATAAATGCAAATTTCAGTAGAAACAACTCAAGGATTAGAACGCCGTATTAGCATTACCGTACCGGCAGATGTAATCGAACAAGCTGTTCGTGAAGAATTAAAAAGAGTAGCAAAAACTGCTCGTATTGATGGTTTCCGTAAAGGAAAAGTACCACCTAGCATTATCGAAAAACGTTTCGGCGCATCTGCTCGTCAAGACGTATTAGCTGATGTGATGCAACGTCATTTCTTCGATGCTATCATCCAAGAAAAAATTGACTTAGCAAGCCGTCCAACATTTGCACCAGAACAATATAAAGTAGGTGAAGACCTTACTTTCTCTGCAACTTTTGAAGTTTATCCAGAAGTTGAAATTAAAGGTTTAGAAAATATCAAAGTAGAAAAACCAGTTGTTAAAATCACTGATGCTGATGTAGATAAAATGGTTGATACTCTACGTAAACAACAAGCAACTTGGGAAGAAAAAGCGGAAGCTGCACAAGCAGATAGCCGTGTAACTATCGATTTTGTTGGCACCATTGATGGTGAAGAATTCGAAGGCGGTAAAGCAACTGACTTCGTATTATTCATGGGTCAAGGTCGTATGATTCCTGGTTTTGAAGATGGAATTGTTGGCCACAAAGCTGGCGAACAATTTGATGTTGATGTTACTTTCCCAGAAGAATATCACGCCGAAAACTTAAAAGGTAAACCAGCGAAATTTGCAATTACTTTGAAGAAAGTAGAAGTCATGGTATTACCAGAACTTACTGATGAATTTGTTGCTAAATTTGGTCCAAACACTAAAACAGTTGCTGACCTCCGCAATGAGATCGTGAAAAATATGCAACGTGAACTTGATAATGCAGTAACAGCAAACATCAAAACTCAAGTATTAGATGGTTTAATTGAGCAAAACGATATTGATGTACCAAGCTCTGCAGTTGATCAAGAAGTTGATGTATTACGTCAACAAGCTGCACAACGTTTCGGTGGTAATGCACAACAAGCATTAGAATTACCACGTGAAATCTTTGAAGAACAAGCTAAACGTCGTGTTAAAGTTGGTTTGTTACTTAGCAAAGTCATTTCAAGCAACGAATTAAAAGTGGATGAAGATCGTGTGAAAGCAATGATTGCAAGTATTGCTTCTGCATACGAACAACCACAAGAAGTTGTTGATTACTACAGCCAAAACAAAGAACTTTCTAACAACATCCGTAATGTTGTTTTAGAAGAACAAGCTGTTGATGTAATTCTTGAGAAAGCACAAGTATCTGAAGTTGAAAAATCTTTTGACGACATTATGAACGCACCTCGTGCATAATTCAGTCGAAATTAATCTTCATTCAAGCTATTAAGTGCGGTTATTCTAGACCGCACTTTTTCTATTTTTAATTGCTGCCTCATTCTGAGGTTTGCTGACAACAGGAGAAAATATGGCATTGGTCCCTATGGTTATCGAACAAACTTCACGTGGTGAACGCTCGTTCGATATTTATTCTCGATTACTTAAAGAACGTGTTATTTTTTTAACTGGCGAAGTAGAAGATAATATGGCAAACCTTATCGTTGCCCAATTATTATTCTTAGAATCAGAAAACCCAGATCAAGATATTAATCTCTATATCAACTCCCCTGGTGGTTCCGTCACAGCAGGCATGGCAATTTACGACACGATGCAATTTATCAAACCTGATGTACGTACTCTCTGTATCGGTCAGGCTTGTTCAATGGGAGCCTTCCTTCTTGCCGGTGGTGCAGCAGGTAAACGTTTTGCTTTACCACATTCTCGTGTGATGATTCACCAACCATTAGGTGGTTTTAGAGGTCAAGCATCTGATATTCAAATTCATGCACAAGAGATCTTAAAAATTAAGGAAACCTTAAATCAACGCCTAGCTTTCCATACCGGTCAGCCATTAGAGGTTATCGAAAAAGATACTGATCGTGATAACTTTATGTCAGCGGAAGCTGCCAAAGCTTATGGCTTGATTGATACTGTATTAACTCATCGCGATCAATAAGTGAGTAAAGTATGTCAGATAAACCAGAAAATAATGAAAAATTCTACTGTTCTCTTTGTGGTAAAGAAAAACATGAAGTAGAAAAATTAATTGCTGGCGTTTCAGGCTATATCTGTAATGAATGTGTAGAAACCTGCCACGACTTATTGTCCGATGAAGCAAATTCAGCCGCAGAAGAAGAATCATCAGATCAAACTGAATCAGATGCAATTCCTACTCCGCACGAAATTCGTGCCCATTTAGATAATTATGTCATTGGACAGGATCAAGCAAAAAAGACCCTAGCTGTTGCAGTCTATAACCACTATAAACGTTTACGCAGTAATGAAAGCGATCTTGATGTTGAACTTGGCAAAAGTAATATTTTATTAATTGGACCAACTGGAAGTGGGAAAACATTCTTAGCCCAAACGCTAGCTCGCCAGCTCAATGTTCCTTTTGCGATTGCCGATGCAACAACATTAACTGAAGCTGGTTATGTAGGCGAAGATGTAGAAAATATTATCCAACGCCTTTTACAAAACTGTGAATACGATACAGATAAAGCAGAGAGAGGCATTATCTATATTGATGAAATTGATAAGATTTCACGTAAATCAGAAAATCCATCAATTACTCGTGATGTCTCAGGTGAAGGTGTGCAACAAGCCTTATTAAAATTAATTGAGGGAACAGTTGCTTCTGTACCACCACAAGGCGGTCGTAAACATCCACAACAAGAGTTTTTAAAAGTAGATACCTCAAAAATTCTATTTATCTGTGGTGGGGCATTTGCTGGACTTGATAAGATTATCGGTAAACGAACTCACAAAGATCGTGGAATTGGTTTTAGTGCTGAAGTCAATAGCAAACAAGATGAGCAAAATATTACTGAACTCTTCGCTCAAGTTGAAACAGAAGACTTAATTAAATTCGGTTTAATTCCTGAATTTGTCGGACGCTTACCAGTAATAGCAACCTTAGCGGAATTAGATGAAGAAGCATTAATCAATATTCTTACCGTACCGAAAAATGCATTAATTAAGCAATATCAAGCGCTATTTAAACTCGAAAATGTAGAACTTGAGTTTTCACCAGAAGCCTTAAAAGCGATTGCACAAAAAGCATTAGCACGTAAAACAGGAGCACGTGGTTTACGTTCTATTGTGGAAAATATCTTACTCGATACTATGTATGATCTTCCGTCTTTAACTGGCTTAAAGAAAGTAGTAATTGATCAAGATGTGATTGAGAATAAGTCATTACCGAAATTAGAGTATTAATTTAAAGTGGGGAAATTACCCCACTTTATCATTTTTGTAGTGACAGGAATGCTCTCTGTTATATCAACAATTCTTATTAAAAAGAACCTTACATATCAAAAATAGACATATCCCTTTATATACTCAATTTAATATCTATCATAAATGACACATTTTGATGATTTCTCAAGTCTTTTCATAGAGAAGAAAAGTATATTTTAGATCAGAATATATATCCTATTTAATAAACATTTGGATTTAATATGAATAAGAAATTTATTAATTTACCAATTAGTTATTTCAGTATTACCTTAGGGCTATTTGCTTTAGGTCTCGCTTGGAAACAATTTGAACAAAGTAAGCAATTATCAAATATTATATCGTCTAGCCTATTAGCTAGCACATCAATTATATGGTTCCTATTTATCTTACTTTACTTAATTAAGATCATTGCTCGACAAGAAAGTGTAAAAAATGAATTCTTAAATCAAATTCAGTGTTGTTTTTTTAGTCTTTTACCTATAACACTACTATTATTTAGTTTAAGCATAAAACCTTTTATTTTACCCAGTATATCTACTAGTCTAATTTTTATTGGCACAATCTTACAACTAGCATTTTCTACTTACCGTGCCGCTGGATTATGGAAAGGTAATCATCCTTTTGACGCCACCACACCTATCCTCTATTTACCCACTGTTGCCGCCAATTTTGTTAGTGCTATCGCCTTAACTTCATTAAGTTTAACCCAATATGCAGTAATCTTTTTTGGTATGGGAATGATTTCTTGGATTACATTAGAACCTGCAATTTTACAACGCCTACGCAATAGTTCTAGTATTGAAGAAGGTTTACGCCCAACATTAGGGATTCAACTCGCTCCGGCTTTCGTTGCTGCCAATACTTACTTACACATTGTTGATGGTCATATAGATTATTTCGTTCTCGCCATTATTGGCTATGGTATGTTACAGCTATTATTTTTATTTCGTTTACTACCCTGGATTATAAACAATAGCTTTAAAATTTCACTGTGGGCATTTTCATTTGGTGCAGCAGCAATGGCAACAGTTGGAGTCTATCTAATACATACTACCGAATTTCAACTAGATATACTTGGCTATTTATTTTTTATTTTAGGGAATATCATTATAATATTTTTAACTTTAGGTACATTAAAACAGATTATTATAGGAAAATTCTTTCCTATTCAATAGAAAAATGCGGTTCTTATACCGCATTTTTTATAATTAAAAAATAACTACCTTGATTATTTACTTAAGTTTTGTCATTACCTGAAAATAGCCTAACTCATTGAATTAGGCTATTTTTCATCAGAACTATTTTATAGTGCGAACAACAATATCGCTAATAACTGAGGCGAGATAATCCGTAAGAACATCACTAACGGATAAACGGTTGCATAAGAAAGTGCTGCTGCACCGCTTTCTTCTTTCATCGCATTGGCAAATGCTAATGCTGGAGGATCGGTCATTGAACCTGCAAGCAAACCACAAATAGTCAAATAATTCAATTTACCATAGATTCTTGCCACAACCCCGGTAATAAATAGTGGGATAAATGTAATTAACATCCCATAAAGTGCCCATTCACCACCATCACCATCAATTAAGGATTCAAGGAAGTTCCCACCTGATTTCAAACCAACAACGGAAAGGAACAACACAATCCCGATTTCACGTAACGCCAAGTTTGCACTCGGTGGCATAAACCAGTAAAGTTTTCCGATACTACCAATTCTTGCCAAAATTAATGCAACTACTAAAGGTCCACCAGCAAGTCCAAGTTTTAATGCTACTGGGAAGCCCGGAATTTGTACAGGAATAGAACCAAGTAATACCCCTAAACCAATCCCAATAAATACTGGTAACATTTGTACTTGTTGTAATTTTTGTTGTGCATTTCCAATAATTGAGGTAACTGCTTCAATCGCATCTAAACGTCCAACAAGATTTAAAACGTCCCCAAATTGTAAACTGGTATTTTGGCTTGGTACCAATTCAACCCCAGCACGGTTTAAACGAGAAATCACTACTTCATATTTTTGATGAATATTGAGATCACGAATCTTCTTCCCTAATACTTGTTCATTCGTCACCACAACACGCACAGTACGTAAATCAGTACCACGCGTAGTTAATAATTCACTACCAGCCAATTCACCAACGACTAATTGCACACGGTGTAATTCAGCCGGCTCCCCCACTAAATGCAGATAATCATGTAAATTCACAATAGTGTCATCTTTTGGCACCAATAAAGTATCACCACGTTTCAAGCGAGAACAAATCACCTCTTTAACTTCCAATCCCGGAATTTCACAAATACGAAGTCCTTCTAAATTCGGATTCGTTACTCTAACATTGATAGCGTGTAAGGTTTCTTTATCGTGATTCATTTCACGTTCAAACGCCGCCGCTTCCTGATCAATTTTCACTTTAAAGAATAAGCGAATCAGCCACATAGTTAATAAAATACCACAAATACCAAATGGATATGCCATTGCATACGCTGTACCCATTGTTTCAGTAATATTCATAAAACCAAGTTCAGCGAGGATTTGTTGTCCCGCACCTAGCGATGGTGTATTGGTCACTGCACCAGAGAAAATACCTAAAATAACAGGTAATTCTAAGCCAAACAGTTTATAGAGAATGACGACTAATAATGCACCTAAAAAAACGATCATCATGGCGAATAAATTGAGTTTTAAGCCTGATGATCGTAATGAAGAGAAGAAACCTGGTCCGACTTGAATCCCGATAGTATAAACAAACAGGATTAATCCAAATTCTTGCACAAAATGCATAGTATGCGCATCTAGTGTAATCCCATATTGTGTTGTGAAATGTGATACCAATATTCCACCAAACAATACCCCACCGATCCCAAGACCGACCCCTCTTATTTTCCAGTGTCCTATCCATAATCCAAGTACAGCAACTAACGATAGGAGACTGATAGTGATAGCAATATCACTCATACAACTACTCCTTAATAGTTAAAAATAAAACTGGTAAAATTATATTGCTTTCTATTAAGAAAAAAACTGAGGCAAGGCAATTTTTTACAACTTTTTTAGAAATTTTTTGCTTAAATTGTTGTCTGTAGGCAAAATAATATAAGTCATCATATAAACAAGTTATCAATTTTAGGTTGTAATAGAATGGATTTAGTTTCAGAAGCAGTGACTTCTCTTTTTTGGATTGTTAAAAGTTTTATCATTAGCAGTATTTGTTTTTGTTTAGCTCTTACTTTATTAGTTAAGTTCACCCGTTGGGGACACCAATTTTGGCAATTAACTAAAGAGTATTTCATTGGCAAACAAGGTATTGTTCCTCTTTTTACCTTCACTATTATTGTTTTACTCACGTTATTTTCTGTACGTTTAGATGTGATCTATTCGCAATGGTACAACAATATGTATAAATCCTTACAGGATCTAAATGAAGAAGCTTTCTGGCAACAAATGGTTGTATTCTGCGTAATTGCTGGTGTGAATTTAGTGAATGTCTTAGTAATCTATTTTGTGAAAAGCAAATTCAATATCCACTGGCGAGAATGGTTAAATAGCCATTTCTTAGATCGTTGGCTCAGTAATCAGAGTTTTTATAAAACACAATACACTTACAACCAACTGGATAATCCCGACCAACGTATTCAACAAGATATTACTGCCTATGTAGAAAATTCGATGAGTTTTGCAACAGGGGTTATTAGTGCAACTGTTTCAATTGTTGCCTTTACTGGCATCTTATGGCATCTCTCTGGTCCAATGAAAATTGCAGGATTTGAAATTCCACATATGATGGTATTTCTTGTCTTTATTTATGTATTGATTACCAGTGTTTTCGCCTTTAAGTTAGGGCGTCCATTAATCAAACTCAATTTTGCTAATGAAAAATTAAATGCAGATTACCGTTATTCTCTTATTCGCATTAAAGAATATGCAGAGAGTATTGCTTTTTATGCCGGTGAAAAAATTGAGAGAATCTTATTGAATGACCAATTTAAGAAAATTATCGATAATGTATGGAAACTTGTTTATCGTACTTTAAAACTCTCCGGGTTTAACTTAGTTGTGTCACAAGTATCAGTTGTCTTCCCTTTTATTATTCAAGCACAACGCTTTTTCTCTAAACAAATTACACTAGGAGATATGGTACAAACAGCTCAAGCTTTTGGACAAGTACATTCCTCTCTCTCCTTTTTCCGTAACTCTTATAATGTCTTCACTGAATATCGTGCAACATTAGAACGGTTAAGTGGCTTTACTGCGGCAATTCAAACTTGCCAACAAGGAAATGTTGCTGAAATCACACATACCTCCGAGCAGATTGCATTTGATAACCTTTCGGTACTGAATGCAGAAGGTACGATCTTATTAAATCAACTTAACTTAACTTTAAACAGTGGACAACGCTTATTAATTCAAGGCCCTTCTGGGGTTGGAAAAACGACATTATTGCGAACAGTCGCAGGATTATGGCTCTACTCTAACGGAAAAATTGCTTGTCCAGAAGAAGCTTTATTCTTATCCCAAAAAAGTTATTTACCACAAGGGACACTTCGTTCAACCTTATATTATCCAAACAATATTCCTGATAATGATAACGAACGAGCACTTGAGATTTTAAAAGCAGTTCAACTACCGCATCTTATTGAGAAGTTAGATGAATATCGTGATTGGACTAAAATTCTCTCTTTAGGCGAACAGCAACGTGTTGCAATTGCTCGCTTATTATTGGCCCAACCTAAAGTTGCCTTCCTAGATGAAGCAACTTCAAGTATGGATGAAGGCTTAGAATTTTCAATGTATCAATTATTGATTGAACGTTTACCAAATACGATCTTAATTAGTGTTGGTCATCGTTCTACATTACATCAACACCACACAGATCTCTTAACCTTGCTAGGAAAAGGGGCGTGGCAAACAAAAGCACTAAATTAAGAAAAAAATAACCCGCATCTTGCGGGTTAGTACAATATAAAGAAGAATCATAGATTTATTATTATTAACTTATCAATAATCAAAAATAAATATCCTATTAACTATTCTATACCAGTAACTACTGTAAACGTTCTAACTTCTTTTGGTTCCAACATTATCAAAGTTCCATTATTTTTTGCAGCTAGAAATCCTTCTGGACGACAAGTTCCTGGAAGGACAAATGCCGCTACCTGTTGATCTTGATTATACAAAATCCATCTAGTAGCAAAATCAAAATCCTTTGAAGAAAATTTAGTAACATAGGAATATCCATTAGTTGAATACATCCTAAACTCTAAATTTTCCTGATACTTATGTAAATAATCCATAAAAAATACAATTTCAGGATCATACAACTGATTTTTATCTAGAGCAGTAAGTTTATACTTCCCTGCTTTAATCTCCTCATTAAATATTTTCCATTGCGTCGTTGGTTTTACATGTGCTGGTATAGATTCTCTAATACGAATAATATCATCAGGAATATTTTGTTTAAAAGTTGCATTATCTTCATAACAATAATTCATATGACACATATATTGTAATGGCATTTCTACACCCGCAAGGTTAGTTACTTGCATATTAATTTCAAATAAAGAACTATCTGCTCTTAATGTGACACGAGGTTCTGCCAAATAATGATGTCCAAATCCTTTTACATACTCAATAGAACTATAAATAGAACAACTATTTTCTTCTATTACTAACCATGAATTATCCATTTGAGCACAAGGCATTTCTCCATGTAAAGAGTGTGTATCCTCTGGACTAGGACAACCATTACAAAGCAAACCAGAATGAAATGCAAAACAACCATAAGTATCTACAATTGTAGTACCTAATTTTGGTTGACTAAACATATTCCTCATTTTTAAATTATGTCCTTTAAACTCTGCATCCCAGATAATTTGTCCATAAAATGGTAAAACAACAATAAAACCTAACGAATTTTGTATCTTAAGTGCCTCAATACCTGAAGGATATTTAAATGTACAAATAATAAAATGACTATTTTCGAAAATTATCAGCTCTTCTAATTTAAATTGCTCTTTAAATAAATATAAATAATTCTTCATATTTTCTTCCTTATTTTTCACTTCTTTTATCAAAAAAGTAATAACCTACATATGCAAAACAGAATAATGGAACAATAAATGCAAGCTGTAGTGATCCTAACGAGTCTGAAACAAAACCATGTATAGCAGGTATAACGGCAGCACCAATAATTGACATAACAACTATAGCTCCAGCTATTTCTCTATGTTCTTGTTTGACAGTATCTAATACAGAAGCATAAATCGTTGCCCAGCAAGGGCCAAATAATACACTTGCAAAGATTGCAGCATATACAGCTGAAAAATTAGGGACAAATGCTGTATAAGCTAAAGTGATCACTCCTAAAATAGAATACCAAATTAGAACTGTATCTGATTTAAATTTAGTCATTAAGAAATTTGCAATAAACTTACCGATAAAAAAACCAATAAAACTGTATATCATAAAATTAGAAGCTGTTCTTTCATTAATGTCACTCAGATTTAAAGCTAATCTAATAGTAAATGACCATACAGCAACTTGCATCCCGACATATAAAAATTGAGCAATAATCCCTTTCTTAAATTTAGAATTTCTAGCTAAATATTTTAAAGTATCAATAAATCTGACTTTTTCTTTATTCTCACTAACAGGTTTACATTTAGGGAATTGTGTAACCAAGAAAAGTATCGTGACTCCAATTAAAACAAAGATCAAATACTTATATGGCTGTAATGTATATTCTAATAAAGATAATTTAAATGAATGCAACTGTTCCGGTGTTAAGTTTTGCATTTTCTTACCTAAGCTTTCACCTTCCTGAAAAATTAGATATTTCCCTAATAATATCCCTGAAATTGCACCTATAGGATAAAAGGTTTGGCTAATATTTAATCTTAATGTTGCATAATCTTTATGACCAATCATTGAACTATATGTATTAGCAGAAGTTTCTAAAAAACTTAAACCTATTGCAATAGAAAAAATAGCAGCTAAAAACATTGTATAAGTTGCCATATGTGATGCAGGATAAAACATTGAACAACCAATAATATACAAAGTAAGTCCAATAAGAATTGCTACCTTATAACTAGTTTTTCTAATCACTAATGATGCAGGAATAGCAATTAAAAAATATCCACCATAAAATGCACTCTGAACCAAAGCACTAGCAAAATCACTTAAAGTAAATACACTCTTAAATTGCGTAATTAAAATATCATTTAAACTAGCCGCAGCTCCCCATAAAGGGAATAAACAAGACAAAAGAATAAATTGAAATAAAGGTGTCTTATTTAAATATCCATTAGATAATTGCTGTATGTCTTTCATATTCTATCTCCTTTTAAATCATTGATTTTTGATAGTCTTCAAATTGTTGCTTACTTGGATAAGATGATTGCGTTCCATAACCAGTAACACTATAAGCTGCAAATAAAGAAGCTTTTTGCATTGAATAAAGAATATCTAAAGTACTCATATAATAATGAGCAAAACATCCAACAAAAGCATCTCCCGCACCACTAGTGTCTACTGCATTCACTTTGTAAGGTTCAACCACTGTAGCCTCTTCCCCTCGTAACCAAATAGATCCTTTATTTCCTAACGTAACAATAAGATTTTTCAGGCCTTTTCTTAATAATGATTGGGCTGCAAGTCTAATCTCATCCATTGTAAAGACCGGCAATCCAGTCAGAATCTCAAGTTCTGTTTCATTCGGCATAAAGAAATCACACTTACAAGCATAAGAAATATCTAACTCTTTACAGGCTGGAGCTGGATTCAAAATAACAGGGATATTATATTTATTAGCAAAATCAATCGCATAATATACAGTTTCTAATGGGACTTCTAATTGAAGAATTATTATCTTACATTTTCTTAATTGTTGTTCTGCATTATCAATATCAATTGGTTTTAAATAAGCATTAGCTCCTTTAATAATTAGGATCCTATTCTGTGATGAGGAATCCACAAAAATAGGGGCAATTCCACTAGAAACTCCATCTACTTTTTGAATAAAATCTGTATTAACACCATAATTTCTAAAATTATTAATAGTATTTTCTGCAAAAATATCATCTCCTACTTTAGTTAGCATCAAAACAGAAGCTCCCAATTTTGCGGCTGCAATTGCTTGATTAGCACCCTTGCCACCACACCCAATTTGAAAATTTGGCGCCTCCAATGTTTCTCCCATTTTAGGCATACGATCTATATAAGTTATAAGATCAACCATATTTGAACCAATAACTGCAATTTCCATAAATTTCTCCTTCCACCAATGTTAGAAAAATAACAAAATTAAATCTTTTATAGCATATAACAATAAAAATGTTAAAAAAATGACAAAGATCACAGCTTTGAAAAAATTTTTAAGTATCATAATAGTCTAATTGATACACAAAAAAGAGGTTAAAAAATGAGAAAAAATGAACTTGCACAAATGATTGATCATACTGCTTTAACAGCTGAAAAGACCGAAGAAGATATCAGAACGCTTTGTAATGAAGCAAAAAAATATAACTTTTTCTCTGTATGTATAAATTCATGTTATATTCCTCTAGCAAAAGAGGTTTTAAAAGATAGCAATGTTAAAATTTGCACAGTTATTGGATTTCCTCTAGGTGCAAATCTAACATCGGTCAAAGTTTTTGAAGCAAGGGAATCTATTCTGGCTGGTGCTAATGAAATAGATATGGTTGCGAATATAGGCTGGATAAAATCTCAACACTGGGACTTAGTACAAAATGATATTCAAAGTGTATTATATACTTGTCATAATAAAGCCCATCTAAAAGTTATTTTAGAAACTTGCTTATTAACTGAAGATGAAATCATTACAATATGCAGAATTTGTAAAGATCTAGGTGTTGATTTCGTCAAAACATCCACTGGTTTTAATAAAGAAGGAGCTACTGTTAAAAATATTCAACTAATGCGTAGAACAGTCGGGCAACAAGTAGGCGTAAAAGCTTCAGGTGGTATTAAAAATACAAAAATAGCTTTAGATATGATTAATGCCGGAGCAAATCGAATTGGGGCTAGTGCAGGGATTGATATTATTCAAGGTTTATCTGATACTAATAATATTTAGTCCTAATTATAATATTAAGTATGAGTTCTAGAATCCAAAAATTAGAATTTCTACTCACGCAAATGGATAAAATCCATTTGCGTGATGCTTCTGAAATTTTAAATGTCTCTGAAATGACAATTCGCCGAGATTTAAATTCTGATGAAACAAAATCATTAGTATTACTTGGAGGGTATATCGTTAAAGATCCACAAAAAAATAAAAGCTATAACTATCAAATCTTTGAACATCAAGGAAAAAATATTGTAGAAAAAATGCAAGTAGGAAAAATTGCGGCATCTGTAATTGAGAATGGAGATATTGTATTTTTTGATTGTGGTTCAACTATCCCATTTATTGCATCACAAATAGATAATAAAATCAAATTTACTGCTATTTGTTGTTCACTTAATACATTCTTGATACTACAAGAAAAAACTAACTGTGAACTATTTCTAGCTGGTGGTAGATATTCTAGACATAATTCTTTTTTTAGCACCATTTCCACAAATACAGATATAGAAAAAATATGCACAACGAAAGCTTTTATTTCTGCTGCTGGCATTGATGCCATTCAAGGTGTAACCTGCTTTAATTTTGAAGAAGCCAAAGTAAAAGTTAATGCTATCAATAAAACTCAACAATCAATATTAGTTTTTGATCATTCAAAAATAGGGCAAATTAAACAAGCTTATATAGCTGATATAGATAAATTTAATCTTATTGTAACTAATCATCCTTTACCAAAAGAATTTGGTAATAACCTTCCAATAAGGCTTATAGATGAATAACCCCATAATATATAATATGGGGTATAGATATTACTTCACAACTTGGAATGTTCTATTGAAATAAACTAAACCTTGTCCTTCATGAACATCAATTTTATCTAATGTCACCAAGAAAAGAGAATGTGTACCTACTTCATGCACAGTCGTAATTTTGCCATGTAAATTAGACAGTGATCCTACTAGCGCTGGTGCATGGCCCGGTTCATGTTTTTCTTTCCATACATCCATCTTAAAGCGATCTTCCATCGAACTTTCTCGCATTCCCGCAAAATGGCAAGCGAGTTCTTCCTGTTCTGCCGATAATACATTAATACAAACTTGTTTATTTTGTTGGAATACAAGGTTCATTTGGCTATTACGATTAACACAAACCAATACCGTAGGAGGCGTATCCGTAATCGAGCAAACCGCAGTTGCAGTAATACCACAAGTTCCTGCCTCTCCGTGTGTTGTAATGATATTTACTGCAGCAGCCATTCTCGCCATAGCATTACGGAAATTTTGTTGTTCTGGGGTTAAGGTTTTCGACATAAAACACTCCTAGCGTTCAGGATAAAAGAAGGTATGCGATCTAAACCGCATACCTTGTCTATGATTATTTACAGAATTTATTAAGGTCACCGAGCATATTAATATCATCTGGGTTAGTCAAGTGCGGAACTT
This sequence comes from Gallibacterium faecale, assembly GCF_027920745.1. Classification (NCBI taxonomy): domain Bacteria; kingdom Pseudomonadati; phylum Pseudomonadota; class Gammaproteobacteria; order Pasteurellales; family Pasteurellaceae; genus Gallibacterium; species Gallibacterium faecale. Next base: position 34,239 of record NZ_JAQIBB010000013.1, read on the forward strand.
TCCAGCCATTTTCGTCATAATCAGCCAAACATTGATCCACAAGATCAAAGCATTTTTGTAAAATGCCATTTGCGGTTGATTGACCAAGCACTTGTAAACGGACCTCTTCTTGGCTACCAGCATAGTTAATTTCATAAAGCTCATGACGACCACCAAATTCGGTACCAATAGCATCCCATAATAATTTTAGAATCTTAATCCGTTCGCGATATTCAATATTATTTGACCCACGAACATATTTTTCTAAGTATTTATCAATATCTGGGTTATTAAAATCAAGTTTATGCGATGGTAAATAAATCAATCCACTGGTTACAGTCTGCTCTGCAATTTTCTTCACCGCAAGATAAGCCATTGGTGCCATTACCCGATAAGTTTGAATTGCTGGTAAGCTTGGCATACGACAACCGCTTTCCCAAGAGAACGAGTTTCCATACATTGCATCAGTTAATGACCAGAATAGGTTACGCCATGCTAATACTTCACCCATTTGTGCTGCTACACCACGGAACTCAATAACACCTGTACATTGTAGTGCTTTGTGAATGATACCTGATAAGAAATCTAATTTAACTGCTAAACGTGTACATGCTTGCATTGGGAATAATGTTGCAAATCCAGCATATTGAGCCCATTTACGGCAACGTTCAAAATCTTTATAAATTAAGATATTTTCTTTTGGAATAAATACCTTATCCAAAACTAGAATTGCATCATTTTCATCAAAACGGCTAGACAGTGGGAAATCATACGGTGAACCAGTTGCACCTGCGGCTAATTCATAAGAGTGGCGACAAATTAATTTCACTCCTTTTGCATCCATTGGTGCAATAAACATCATCGCAAATTTTTCATCTGAACCGATAATTTGTGCAGAACCAAAACCGATAAAGTTATAGTGGGTTAATGCAGAGTTTGTAGCCACTACTTTCGCACCACTGACAATAATACCGTCTTCTAACTCTTCTTCGACTTTAACATAGACATCTTTTACTTCATCAATTGGTTTATTACGATCAATAGGTGGATTAACAATCGCGTGGTTAAAATAGAGGCAAGATTCTTGAATACGTTTATACCATTCACGAGCATTATCCGCATAAGGACCATAGAACTCTGCATTAGCACCTAATGATGTACCAAACGCAGCTTTATAATCAGGTGTTCTACCCATCCAACCATAACTTAGACGAGACCAGGCTGCAATCGCATCACGTTGCTCACGTAAATCTTCAGCCGTTCTTGCGTAACGGAAGAATTTATGGGTATAACCGCCATTCCCAGTATCTGTTTCCCAGCATAATTCATCTTTGCTTTTTGGATCATGTAATGCATCATAAAGTCTTGCGATTGATGCCGCTGCATTTCTAAATGCAGGGTGAGTCGTTACATCTTTAACACGTTCACCATAAATATAAATTTCACGACCGTCACGAAGACTTTCTAAATATTCTTCGCCGGTAAATGGACGATTTTTTTCTTTACGGCAATCATCAGGTCTTTTATGTTGATAGTAACGATTTTGATCGGTCATGGCAGTCACTCCTTAATAAAGTTATTTGGAATTTTTACCCTTATTGGGTAGGTATTAACATTTATAGAGGAGAATTTGTGTTATTAAAATGTAATTTTTAAGTTAAAAAATGTACTTTTCTGTTATTTCTCTGTTTTATAGATAAAATGTGAGTCAGATCTCATTTACTTGGATTGACTAGTTTTTTACCTAAGAAAGAATGATAAAATAAGTATGTTTTATTTGATATCTATTGTTAATGTTCAGTAAATTTTGAGGTCTCGTTTATGCGCATTTATGATAAAGAAAGTTTTATTACCCTATTAGACGATGCCAAAAACCAAGCAATTAATATTGATATCAACCAAACCTACGGTGCACCAAAGGATGGTTCACAGATTCATTATGAATCCTTCGAGAAATTACGTATCTTTTATGGACAATTTTCAAAACTTCATTTTCATGATCGTTATTTTCAACTGCATTATTTAACTAAAGGGGCAATTTATTTACAGTTAAGTGAGAATATTTATTCCTTAAAAGCACCTTGTTTTATTTTAACTTCCCCTTCCGTTCCACATAGTTTTTATACTGAACTCGATACTGTTGGTCATGTATTAACTATTCCACAACAATTTATTTGGGATTTATTACGTTCTATTCAGCAAAATAACAATTACTTCCAACCGCTTTGTATCGAATTAGCCGCAGATAGTCCTGAAACTAAAGAGATAGAAAATATTTTGGATAAAATTGTTGAGGAGTACGAAGATAGCCGTCCAGAAAAACATACGATGTTACGTCTATATGCCAAAATTTTGTTTATTAATATTGCTCGGTTAAAAGAAAAGAATTTACAAGCTGCAGAAAAGCTCCCCGTTAAAGGTGGCGATATCGATCTATTCAACCAATTTAACCAATTAATTGAACAAAACTTTAGAAAAAACAAGGTAATCTCTGAATATTTAACTCATCTCTGCATTAGCGAAAGCCGTCTTAATGTATTATGCAAAAAGTTTTCTGGCCTTTCACCTAAACAAATTATCATCGAACGCCAGCTACAAGAGGCAAGATATCAATTAATGTTTACCCAAGAATCTATTAGCAAAATTGCTTATGATCTTGGTTTTAGTGACCCTGCTTATTTTTCTCGTTACTTCCAAGCTCGTGTTGGTGTTTCTCCAAAAAGATTTCGCGATCGAGATCACACATCCTAAAAACTCTTCCCATTGAACAGGAAAAGTACATTTTTTTTCACGAAAAGTACATTTCAAGTTTGTAAAAAATCTATTATAAATTTTAACAATCTTAATAATTTTTTAACCAATGAGTATTAAGATTCTGTTTTGACTATTCTGTCTGTTTTCTAAATTGTCTTAACAATTTTAATAATAACTACTCTGCTTGCTTCTATGGTTTTAGGCAAGTGTTCATGCAATACCTCATATTTATGATGGAGACCTTACCATGAAAAAAATGACACTACTTGTCCCTGTTTTAGCTTTTTCGGCCATCACAAACGCTTCAGCTGCAGATAAAGTCACGTTAAAAATCGGACATTTTTTACCGCCACTTTCTACGATTCATCAACATATCCTTACCCCTTGGTGTAGTGATTTAAATAAAGAATCTAAAGGTCGGATTGAATGTCAACTTTATCCATTAAACCAACTTGGTGGTACTCCAGCACAACTGGTTGACCAAGTTCGTTATGGCGTCGCTGATATTGTCTGGACTGCACCTGGCTACTCTGCTGGACGTTTTAAAACCATTGAAGCCTTAGAAACTCCGTTCCTTCTACCTAATTCCCGAGTAGGTAACCAAGTTGCTTGGAAATTCTTTGAAAAACATTCTAAAGATGGTGAATTCAAAGATTTTAAAGTCATCAGTGTACAAACCGACGGTGGGGTCACTTTCCATGCAAATAAACCGCTAGATAATGTAAGCGATCTTAAAGGAATGAAACTAAGAACGCCTACTCGTTTAGCTTCTCAAGTAATGAAAGCACTCGGTGGTGAAGCAATTTCAATTCCACCATCACAAGTGGCAGAAAGTATCTCTAAAGGCGTTGTAGATGGTGCAATGGGTGCATGGGAAGTCGTACCACCATCTAAACTCGATGAAGTTACTAAATATCACGTATTGCCAGAAAGTGGACAACCATATCCAACTGTAACGGTATTAATGTTGTTAATGAACAAAAATAAATACAACAGTATGCCTGCTGACTTAAAAGCTATCTTTGATAAATACAGTGGCCCAGCTATGGTTGAACGTATTACCAAAGCATGGGAACAAGCTGAAAAAGAGGCGATTGATAAAACATTAGCAGGTAAAGGTGTTATCGCAAAATATGACGCAGCAAAAATCCAACAAATGCAAGAAATGACAAAATCTGTTACTGAACAATGGATTTCTGATGCGAAGAAATCTGTCGTAGATGGCCAAGCATTAATTGATGACATCAAAAATATGGTTAAAGAACAACAATAACCATTATTTTCTCAAATTTTAGCCCCACCTTTTGCGTGGGGCAGGAGGATGCAATGAGTGAAACATTGCCAGTCAACGAAGTACCTACTTTAGTTGATACCCCTGTGGGACGAGTTCTATATCAAATCTCTAAACAATTTGCCTTGTTAGGTGGATTTATTTTTCTTGTGCTAATTGTTATTTCACTCTACTCATTAATCGGGCGCAAGTTAGGCTTTGGCGGTGTAGTTGGTGATATTGAGCTGGTTCAAGCAGGCGGAGCTGTTGCTGGTTCATTATTCTTACCGTTCTGTACCATTATGTATGAACACCTAAAGGTCGATTTCTTCACTATGAAATTACCGCTCAGTATTCAAAATAAACTTGATGCACTTGCCGATTTAGCATTATGTGGTGTTGCTTTATTGTTGGTATATCGAATGGCAATCCAAAGTGTAGCGTTATATGACTTTGCCGAAGTCACAGCATTAATGTCTATCCCTGTGTGGATCCCAAATATGCTGATGATTCCTGGATTTTGTTTAATGGCGATTTGCTCACTATATTACTGCGTAGTTCACGCTACACAAAAAGGAGAATAACCTATGATGAGTGGCGTAGAAATGGGAATTGTAGGATTCCTTATCTTATTAACCTTACTATTAATTCGTATTCATATTGGCATTGCAATGTTCCTAGCCGCCGCAGGCCTTTATCTCTATTTAGGCCAAGGCGATGTGAGTATGTTAATGTTCACGTTAAATGGTTTAGTGTATGCCCGCTTATCTAACTACGATCTTGCTGTGATTCCATTTTTCATTTTAATGGGACAATTTGCATTAAATGGCGGTATGTCAAAAGCTTTATTTAAAGCAGCAAGCAGCTTTATTGGACATTGGCGAGGTGGTCTAGCTATGTCAGCGATTGGTAGTTGTGCTGCTTTTGGTGCCATTTGTGGTTCATCTTTAGCTACCGCAGCAACTATGGGACAAGTCGCCTTACCTGAATTAAAGAAAAGAAAATATTCTGGTGCATTATCTACTGCAACATTAGCTGCTGGTGGAACATTGGGTATCTTAATTCCCCCATCAGTTCCATTAATCATTTATGCTGTATTAACACAAGAATCAATTGGTAAATTATTCGTTGCTGCAATTATCCCTGGCTTATTAGCTATGCTCGGTTATGTTTTAGTGGTAAAAATCCTCGTTACCATTAATCCTGATGCTGGCCCAACATCAGAAAAAATGCCTTTTAAAGAAGCTTTAAAAAGCCAATTTCAGGTCATTCCAATTTTTATTGTGTTCTTAATTGTGATTATCAGTATTTATGCTGGTTGGGCAAATCCAACAGAATCTGCCTCTATTGGTGCAGCTGCTTGTGGTGTGATTGCTTGGCTAAATGGCGGTTTAACATGGCGAGGCGTACTCGATAGTATTTTAGGGACAGCAACCACTACCGCAATGATTTTTATGGTACTGATTGGTGCTGACTTATTAAACTCAGGTCTAGCTATTACACAAATGCCTAATCAATTAGCAGCTTGGGTAGTAGAACAACAATTTCCACCATTATTAGTTCTATTCACAATCTTACTCATTTATCTCTTTTTAGGCTGTGTTATGGATTCTCTGGCCATGATCCTCCTCACTATTCCTATCTTTTATCCAATTATTATGGGATTAGATTTTTGGGGATTAGCCGCTCAAGATAAATCAATTTGGTTCGGAATTTTGGCCTTAATGGTTGTAGAAATTGGTTTGGTTACACCACCAGTTGGAATGAATCTCTTTATTATCAATAAAATCGATGGTGAAACCTCTTTAGGACAAACATCAAAGTGGATCGTGGCATTTCTCTTCTCTGATTTTGCACGTATCGCATTAGTCACTTTTGTACCAATTTTAGCGTACGGACTTGTTCACCTATTTGAATAGAAGGTATTTTTATGACTCAAACATCATTAGCCAAACAAGTGGTTGAAACCTGCACTACCGCCACACCATCCGTGTTTGCGATTGCATTAAATAGCCGTGAACAATTAGCACGACTAGATGAAAAATTTAACCAAGCACCTTATCAAGCACCGCCAAAAACACCGGTAATCTTCTTACAACCACCTAGTACATTAAACATCAATGGTGGTGCAGTAGTATTGCCAGAAGGACAAGCTGAATTACGCATTGAACCTCATCTTGGTGTGGTATTTGCCGATACAACCTCGAGAATCAATCAAGCAGAAGCGTTCAACCATATTCGTGGATTTGTGCCTGTTAATCTCTTTTCACTCCCTAGTGATGATTACTATCGCCCTGATATTACAGGTCGTTGTCGTGATGGGTTCTGTTCTATTGGTCAAGAGATCAACCAATCTGCCGTTACTGATCCAGATAACATCAGCGTCAGTATCAGTGTAAATGGTCAATTTAAGAAAAAAAGTGAGGGAAATATTATGTTACGTAGCATCTCAGAATTAATCGCTTTCCTTAGCCAATTTATGACTTTTAGATGCGGTGACATTTTATTAGTTGGTACTGATGATTGTCCAATTATTGTGACTAAAAATAGCTGTGTAGAAACGACTTTTGAACAGCTTGGTACTGTGACTAACACCGTTATCGAGTCAGCTAAATAAGGAGAACACTATGGCGAAATATGCTCGTGTTTTATATCGTAATCAAGTCCATGTAGTCACCGTACTCGATGACAATACATTGCTATTAGCCAATCAACAAACTATTCCTGCTGCCGCAGTGCAATGGCTGCCTCCATCAACAGGAACAATGTATGCACTTGGTTTAAATTATGCAGATCACGCTTCTGAATTGGCATTCAAAGCACCAACAACACCATTAGTATTTATCAAAGCACCCAATACTTATACTGGCCACAAACAAGTGACTTGGCGCCCAGATAATGTTGAATATATGCATTATGAATGTGAATTAGTCGCTGTTATTGGAAAAGTTGCTAAAGATATTAAAAGAGAACAGGCAATGGCATACATTGCTGGATATACCCTTTGTAACGATTATGCCATTCGTGATTATCTAGAAAATTATTACCGTCCTAATCTTAGAGTCAAAAATCGTGATGCAACAACACCACTCGGCCCATGGATTGTGGATCGAGATGATATTGCCGATCCAATGAATTTAACCTTAAAAACGTGGATTAATGGTGAGCTAAAACAACAAGGTACCACCAAAGATATGATTTTTGATATTCCATTTTTAGTTGAGTACCTCTCGCATAGAGTGACATTGCAACCCGGTGACATGATTGCGACAGGCACACCGAAAGGGTTAGCTGATGTGAAACCAGGTGATGTTGTTGATGTTGAAATCGAACAGGTTGGCAAGCTAACAAATTATCTTGTAAGTGAACGTGCTTTTTTAATCGATAAACAGTTTTTAGAGAGGATCATACTATGATTAAACATTGGATTAACGGCAAAGAAGTCGCAAGTGAAGAAACATTCCAAAATATTAATCCTGCAACTGGAGAAGTGATTTGTGAAGTAGCCAGTGGTGGTGAAAAAGAAATTAATGCTGCAGTACAAGCGGCAAAAGAGGCCTTTCCTAAATGGTCGAAAACCCCTGCTAAAGAACGTGCTAAATTAATGCGTAATTTAGGTGACTTAATTGATAAACATGTCGCCCAACTCGCAGAATTAGAAACTTTAGATACAGGTTTACCAATTCATCAAACTAAAAATGTTCTCATTCCTCGAGCTTCACACAACTTCAATTTCTTTGCTGAAGTCTGTACTCGAATGAATGGGCATTCTTATCCTGTTGATGACAAAATGCTTAACTATACGCTCTATCAACCAGTTGGTGTTTGTGGGCTCGTTTCACCTTGGAATGTACCTTTTATGACAGCCACTTGGAAAACTGCACCTTGTCTAGCATTAGGTAATACCGCAGTATTAAAAATGTCTGAACTCTCACCACTCACAGCCAATGAATTAGGTCGTTTAGCGTTAGAAGCGGGTATTCCAGAAGGGGTATTTAATGTAGTGCAAGGTTATGGTGCCACTGCAGGTCATGCCCTTGTTTGTCACAATGATGTTCGTGCAGTTTCTTTCACGGGCGGTACCGTTACTGGTCGCAATATTATGCGTAATGCCGGTTTGAAAAAATTCTCAATGGAATTAGGCGGAAAATCACCAGTATTGATCTTTGATGATGCAGATGTAGAACATGCTTTAGACTCTTCTCTATTTGCGATTTTCTCTTTAAATGGCGAACGTTGTACCGCAGGTTCACGTATTTTCATTCAAGAAACCATCTATGATGATTTTGTTAAAGAATTTGCAGAACGTGCTAAACGTATCATTGTTGGCGATCCACAAGACTTTAATACCCAAGTAGGTTCAATGATTACTCGTCAACATTACGACAAAGTTACCGGATACATTCGTATTGGTATTGAAGAAGGGGCAACCTTAATGGCAGGCGGTCTAGAACGCCCAGAAGGTTTACCAGAACACCTCAGTAAAGGTAACTTCATTCGCCCAACTGTGTTCGCTAATGTGAATAATAAAATGCGGATCGCACAAGAAGAGATCTTTGGTCCAGTCGTTTGCTTAATTCCATTCAAAGATGAAGAAGAAGCGCTTCGCTTAGCCAATGATGTGGAATATGGTCTTGCTTCTTATGTCTGGACTAACGATCTCGGTAAAGCACATCGTTTAGCGCACGGTATCGAAGCCGGTATGGTATTTATCAATAGTCATAATATTCGTGATCTCCGTCAGCCATTTGGTGGTGTAAAAGCGTCTGGTGTTGGTCGTGAAGGTGGTGAATACAGTTTTGAAGTCTTTGCTGAAATCAAAAATATCTGTTTACCGTTACAAAATCACACTATCCCACGCTGGGGCGTAAAATAAACATAAGGAGAGCGCTATGGGTAAACTAGCATTAGCCGCCAAAATTACACACGTACCGTCAATGTATCTTTCTGAATTACCGGGAAAAAACCATGGTTGCCGTGAAAGTGCAATCCAAGGCCATTACGAAATTAGTCGCCGTTGTCGTGAGTTAGGGGTCGATACCATCGTTGTTTTTGATACACACTGGTTGGTGAATAGTGCTTATCACATTAACTGCTGTGATCATTTTGAAGGGATCTATACCAGTAATGAACTACCTCATTTCATTAAAGACATTACATTTAATTATGATGGTAATCCTGAATTAGGGCATTTAATCGCTGATTTTGCTGTGAAGAAAGGGGTACGTGCCCAAGCACATGAAATTCCAAGTTTAAAATTGGAATATGGCACATTAGTACCAATGCGATATATGAATCAAGATAAGCATTTCAAAGTCGTATCAATTTCTGCATTTTGTACCTCGCACGATTTTGAAAATAGTCGCAAATTAGGTGAGGCTGTACTAGAAGCAATCGAGGCTTATGATGGTACTGTTGCGGTATTAGCGAGTGGTTCACTTTCACACTACTTCATTCCAGATGAACGTGCAGCAGAGGGAATGAACAGTTATACCAGAGAGTTTGAACATCAAGTTGATTTACACGTCGTTGATATGTGGAAACGAGGCAACTTCAAAGATTTCTGTGCAATGTTGCCGGAATATGCTGAATTTTGCCGAGGTGAAGGCAATATGCATGATACTGTGATGCTACTCGGTATGCTTGGTTGGGATAAATACGATAAGGGTGTAGAAATCCTTACTGATCTTTTCCCAAGTTCTGGTACTGGACAAATTAATGCGATTTTTCCGCTTGCATAAGGAGCAATAAATGCCACATTTTATTGTTGAAGCAACAGATAATCTAAAGGGTGATGTTGATTTTGCAGCTCTTTTCCCACAAGTGCATGACTATCTAGCTGGTACAGGTATTTTCCCTCTTGGTGGTATCCGTAGCCGAGTACATTGGGTTGATGTTTATCGTATGGCAGATGGTAAAGAAGATGATGCTTTCGTCCATATCACCTTAAAAATTGGTGCGGGACGAGATCAAGCTGAATTAAAACGTGTTGGGGAAAACCTGTTTTCATTATTAACACAATTTTTTGAACCAACTTTTGCTAAACGTTATTTCGCATTATCTTTTGAAATCAGTGAGTTAAGTGAAACATTGAATTTTAAAAAGAATAATGTTCACACACGTTTTAAAAAATAACTTCACTAAATAGGAGAGTGTATGCCGAACTCACGTACACCAATTAAACCTTTATCTGAAACTGCTCTGATCATTTTTTTAGGTGGTTTAGTTGGCTTCGGCCCACTCTCTATTGATATGTATCTGCCTACCTTCCCTAATATTGCGGAATACTTAGGAGCAGATATATCTCAAGTTCAATTTACAGTAAGTACATTCCTGATGGGCTTTTGTGCTGGGATGTTACTCTATGGGCCATTATCTGATCGTTATGGACGCCGCTTTATCTTAATTATTGGTATGTCGCTCTATGTCTTAGCGAGTATAGCCTGTTTATTTGCCACCAATATTGAACAATTACTCATTTGTCGATTTTTGCAGGCATTTGGCGGTGGCGCTACTCCCGTTTTAGGACGGGCTATTGTGCGAGATCGCTTTCCACCGCAACGCACTGTAAGCATTCTATCCATGATGCAGCTAATCACAATGTTAGCGCCATTACTCGCCCCTATGATTGGCGGCGTATTATTGATCTTCTTTGATTGGCGTTCCAACTTTGTATTACTTGCTATTTTAGGTGCTATCTGTTGGATTATTGTCTATTTTCGCCTTGAAGAAACTCATCAGGTTAATGTTTCTGCTCCATTAACATTAACAACTATTTTTCATCCTTATTGCATTGTCCTTCGTAATCCACCTACCGTAGGCTATATTTTCTGCCTATCTTCAATGTTTGGTGGCTTATTCACCTATGTTGCAGGTACACCTTTTGTTTACATTGATTACTTTCATTTCTCACCACAACATTATGGTTATTTCTTTGGACTCAATGTTATTGGGATCATCATATGTACTTTATTAAATAATCGATTTGCCAAAAAATATTCATTACAAACCCTCTTAGCAGGCGAAGTCAGTTTAGTCGCCATTGCGGGTATTGGATTTGCTTTCGCAGATCCTAACAACTTAATCGCCATTATGTTGCCATTATTCCTTTTTATTGGCCTAACTGGTGCGATTGCACCTAACATTATGGCCATGCTATTACAACTACATCGTAATCGTGCGGGCACAGCAATGGCTCTTGCCACCTCAATGCAATTTGCTGGAGGTCTCTTCGCTAGTGCAGCACTCTCTTATTTTTTTCAAGGAACACCACAAACCATGCTTCTCGTGCTTTGTGTCTGTTCTATCTGTGCAGTAACAGGATTTTTACTCGCTGCATTTTTATCAAATAAACAACAAACATCATAATAGGTTTAAGGTGAAACTATGTTAACTCAAGACATCATTCAACAAGCGGCACTTGCATTAAATCAAGCAGAAAAAAGTAGAACTCAGATTGAACAATTTTCTTTAGCTTATCCAGGAATTACGATTGAAGATGCGTATGCAATTCAAAAAGAGTGGGTGGCAATGAAAATTGCAGAGGGGCGTGTTTTAAAAGGCCATAAAATTGGTTTAACTTCTAAAGCGATGCAGAATAGTTCACAAATTGATGAACCTGATTATGGGGCATTATTAGATGATATGTTCTTTGAAGAAAATGGGGAAATTCCAATCTCACGTTTTATTGTCCCGAGAGTGGAAGTTGAATTAGCCTTTATCCTAAAACGTGATTTAACGGGGCCTAATTGCACTATTTTTGATGTATTAGATGCCACTGACTATGTGATTCCTGCTTTAGAAATTATTGATGCTCGCATTGAATCTTTTGATCGAAAAACTAAAGTTCCTCGTCGTGTATTTGATACGATTTCTGATAATGCTGCTAATGCTGGCGTGGTTTTGGGCGGTCGTGCAATTAAGCCAATGGATGTTGATTTACGCAGAGTTGCTGCGGTGCTTTATCGTAATGGTATTGTTGAAGAATCCGGAGTATCCGCAGCAGTATTAAATAATCCACTTAAAGGTGTTGCTTGGTTAGCCAATAAATTAGCACCTCATGGTGTCACCCTCAAAGCAGGCCAAATTATTTTAGGAGGATCTTTTACTCGTCCGGTGCCAGCAAGACAAGGCGATACATTCCATGTGGATTATCACGAGCTCGGCAGTATCTCAATGCAGTTCGTTTAGGAGGGATTGCTAATGAAATTACCTGAAAATTTATTTAAAAAAGCGATTAATAACAAACAAGCTCAAATCGGTGTCTGGGTGGGGATGGCTAATGGATATGCTTGTGAAATAGCAGCGAATGCTGGCTTTGACTGGTTATTGTTAGACGGTGAACACGCCCCTAATGATATTCAAACCTTATTACATCAATTACAAGTTGTTAGCGGTTATCCTTCAACCTCAGCTATCGTTCGTCCACCAATTGGTGATCCTGTGATTATTAAACAGTTATTAGATATTGGTGCACAAACCTTATTAATTCCAATGGTAGAAACTGTTGAACAAGCAGAAGCATTAGTTCGAGCAGTACGCTATCCACCTCGTGGTATTCGTGGCGTTGGTAGTGCCTTAGCTCGTGCTTCACGTTGGAATAATGTAGAAAACTATTTACATCAAGCTGATCAAGAAATTTGTTTATTACTGCAAATTGAAACTGAAAAAGGATTACAAAATCTGTCTGAAATTGCTAAAGTGGACGGGGTTGATGGTATTTTCATTGGGCCAGCCGATTTAAGTGCTTCATTAGGTCATTTAGGTAATCCGGGGCACCCTGAAGTACAAGAACATATTGAGCAAGCGATTAGAATTATTCGCCAAGCCAATAAAGCACCAGGTATTCTTTATGCAGATCCTAAGATGGCACATCACTATTTAGCACTCGGTTGTCTTTTTGTCGCAGTAGGCGTTGATACCTCAATTTTAATGCGAGAGTTATCTAAATTGGCGAGTAGTTTTAAACAACAAACACCAACGATAACAACAAGCCGTAATAGTGTGTATTAACACAAAGGAACAAATTATGGATCTTTCAAATTTTAGTTTATTACGAACCCAATCATACATTAACGGTCATTTTGTTAATGCAGAATCAGGTAACGTTTTCCCCGTTACTAATCCTGCCACTGGTGAAGTGCTTTGTGAAGTTAGCGATGCAGGTATTAAAGAAACTGAACAAGCTTTATATGCTGCACAACAAGCACAACAAGCTTGGGCAGCGAAAACAGGCAAAGAACGTGGTCAAATCTTACGTCGTTGGTTTGATCTCGTGATGGCAAATCAAGAGGAACTTGCACAATTATTAAGTCTTGAACAAGGTAAACCATTGGCTGAAAGTCGAGGTGAAATTGCTTATGGCGCCAGTTTCTTAGAATGGTTTGCTGAAGAAGCAAAACGTGCTTACGGTGATGTGATTCCACAAGATAAAGTGAATCGTCGTATTGTCGTGATTAAACAGCCTATCGGGGTTGTCGCAGCAATTACGCCTTGGAACTTCCCGAATGCGATGATTACACGTAAAGCTGCGCCTGCACTCGCCAGCGGTTGTACGATGGTTTTGAAACCTGCACCGGAAACCCCATTATCTGCTTTAGCATTAGCTGTATTAGCAGAACAAGCTGGCGTTCCTGCCGGGGTGTTTAATGTGGTTATTGGGACTGATGCTGTCGGGATTGGTAAAGTCTTAAGCCAACACGATATCGTAAAAAAACTCACGTTCACTGGTTCTACTCGTGTCGGTAAAATTTTAATGGAGCAATGTGCTTCAACAGTGAAAAAAGTTGCTCTTGAATTAGGTGGTAACGCACCATCTATTGTATTTGATGATGCTGATCTTGATACAGCGATCGAAGGCATTATTGCTTCTAAATTCCGTAATGCTGGACAGACTTGCGTTTGTACCAATCGTATCTATGTACAACGTGGTATTTATCAGGCTTTTGTCGAAAAATTCTTAGCACGTGTACAACAGATGAAGGTAGGCTCCGCTTTTGAACAAAACGTAGAAATTGGTCCTTTAATCAATCAAAATGCTGTTCATAAAATCGAAGATCATATTGCAGATGCGTTAGCTAAAGGAGCTACTCGTGTGTGCGGTGGTAAGTTACATGCTCTTGGCGGTACTTTCTTTGAGCCAACTATTTTAACTAACGTTAATCAAAATATGAAAGTCGCTAAAGAAGAAACCTTTGCACCATTAGCACCAATTTTCTGTTTTGATACGGAAGAAGAGGCCATCCAAATGGCAAATGATACTGAATTTGGCCTTGCATCTTATATCTATACACCAAATATGAGCCGAATTTGGCGAGTCAGTGAAGCACTTGACTATGGTATGGTAGGAATTAATGAAGGCATTATTTCTACTGAAGTTGCACCATTTGGTGGTGTGAAACAATCTGGGCTAGGACGCGAAGGTTCACGTTATGGTCTGGAAGAGTTTATGGAAATGAAATATCTCTGTATGAAAATTTAGCATTTTCGCTGATAAAAAAATGCCAGTGCTTACAACACTGGCATTTTTATTATTCATTTAAACCAAGTTTTTTCTCTAAGTAATGAATATTAGTACCACCTTTTTGGAAATTCTTATCATCAAGAATCATCTCATGTAGTGGAATATTGGTTTTAATCCCTTCAATAATGGTTTCATTTAATGCAGTTTGCATACGACGAATAGCCACTTGACGATCTTCACCATAACTGATTAATTTACCAATCATTGAGTCATAATTCGGCGGTACAGTATAACCACCATAAATATGGGAATCCCAACGGATACCAAAACCACCTGGCGAATGTAAATGCTCAATCTTACCTGGTGATGGTAAGAATGTCGCAGGATCTTCGGCATTAATACGACATTCAATCGCATGGCCACGTACTTTGATATCTTCTTGTTTGAATGAAAGTGGTAAACCCGCCGCAATACGTAACTGTTCTTTCACTAAATCTACACCAGTGATCATTTCAGTTACTGGATGCTCTACTTGAATACGCGTATTCATTTCAATGAAATAAAATTCACCATTTTCATAGAGGAATTCAAATGTACCTGCACCACGATACCCAATTTCTTTACAAGCATTCGCACAACGTTCGCCAATATTACGACGCATTTCTTCAGTAATACCTGGTGCAGGTGCTTCTTCAACCACTTTTTGGTGACGACGTTGCATAGAACAATCACGTTCTGCTAAATAGATTGCATTGCCGTGTGTATCTGCTAACACTTGAACTTCAATATGGCGTGGATTCTCTAAATATTTTTCCATATACACCATATCATTATTGAATGCTGCTTTTGCTTCTGCCTTAGTCATCGCAATTGCTTCTTCTAAAGCACTCTCTTGACGAACAACACGCATACCACGTCCGCCACCACCACCTGATGCTTTAATAATAATTGGATAACCAATGCGTTTCGCAATTTCTTTATTTTTATTAATATCACGACCTAATGGGCCATCTGAACCTGGTACACAAGGTACCCCCGCTTTTTTCATTGCTTCAATCGCAGAAACTTTATCACCCATTAGGCGAATAACGTCTGCTGTTGGTCCAATAAAAATAAACCCTGAACGCTCTACTTGCTCTGCAAAATCTGCATTTTCAGATAAGAAACCATATCCCGGATGAATCGCATCTGCACCAGTTACCTCAGCTGCCGCAATAATTGCTGGAATATTTAAATAGCTTTTTGCTGAAGGAGCTGGCCCAATACATACTGTTTCATCTGCAAGCAATACGTGTTTTAACATACGGTCAGCGGTTGAATGAACTGCTACCGTTGCGATATTTAATTCTTTACACGCTCTTAAAATACGTAATGCGATCTCACCACGGTTGGCAATAACCACTTTTTCTAACATAACTTGTATCCATGATTTGAAAGTTAACAACGCAACTTGTTATGAGTTGCGTTGTAGATAAACATTGGTCTATTCGATAACGATTAATTGCTCATCAAACTCAACCGCATCACCATCATTGACAAGAATCGCTTTTACAACACCTGCTTTATCAGATTCAATACGATTCATCATTTTCATTGCTTCAACAATACAAAGGGTATCACCAACTTTAACGGTTTTACCAACTTCAACGAACGGTGCTGCTTCTGGGCTTGGGCTACGATAGAAAGTTCCCACCATTGGAGAGCGAATAATATGACCAGATACAGTACCTTTATCTTCTGCTGATACTGCTTTTGGTGCTGGCTCAGCCACTGCTGGTGCAACTTGTTGAGGCACAACAAATGATTGCGGCATTACTGGCGCTGGTGCCGCAGCAACGTTACCACGACTAATACGTACTGACTCTTCACCTTCGGAAATTTCAATTTCCATGATGCCTGATTCTTCAACCAATTCGATAAGTTTTTTTATTTTACGAATATCCATAATTTGATCCGTTATAAGTTAATTGTTTAATCGACAAACCACAAAAACGCTGGTGGCAATGATTAATTTGCTTGTTGCTGCTGCAAATAAGCAACGGCAAACTGTAACGCATATTGATATCCTGCCGCACCTAAACCACAAATCACGCCCACAGCAACATCACTTAGGTAGGAATGATGACGGAAAGGTTCACGGCGATGAATATTTGAAAGATGAATTTCCACAAAAGGAATCTCAACTGATAATAGAGCATCTCGCAACGCCACACTCGTATGAGTAAAGGCTGCTGGATTGATCAAAATAAAATCCACTTCACCTAAGCTATCATGGATTTTATTAATAAGCTTTTCTTCGCTATTTGTTTGGAAACAAGTCAACGCAATATTGTATTGTGCTGCTGCCTTTTGTATATCGTTTTCGATATCTTGTAATGTTTGTTTACCATAATGTTTAGGTTCTCGTTTGCCTAACATATTCAAATTTGGTCCATTTAACAGCAAAATACGAAATGACATAATTTCCTCTTCTTCATTCTCTAAATGAAATGCCACATTATAACGATTTTATTGAAAATCACAGCATTTATCTGCTCGTACCACTCAAATTATTCTAAATTTTATCAAAATCGTCTTTTTTAACAACAAACGATATTCGCAACTTTTCGCCCACTTTCTGCATTTCCTAATAACACCTAAGCATCAATAAGCGTTAAGATATTCTCCTCAATAAAGGAGTATTACCATGAAAATTGCTGTTTATAGTACCAAAAGTTATGACAGAAAATATCTTGAACTTGTGAATGTCAAATATGGTTTTGAATTAGAGTTCTTTGACTTTATGTTAAGTAAGCGAACTGCCAAAATGGCAGAAGGTTGCCAAGCTGTCTGTATTTTTGTTAATGACATTGCCGATCGAGAAGTATTAACCCAACTTTCTCAATTAGGTATCCAAACTGTTACATTACGCTGTGCTGGTTTTAATAATGTTGATCTTAACGCTGCCAAAGAATTAGGTATTAATGTTGTCAGAGTTCCAGCATACTCGCCTGAAGCGGTTGCTGAACATACTGTTGGTTTAATGCTAACCTTAAATCGCCGTATTCACCGGGCATATCAACGTACTCGGGAGGCAAATTTTTCATTAGAAGGATTGATTGGTTTTAATATGCACGGACGTACGGTAGGTGTTATCGGTACAGGGAAAATCGGTCTTGCTGTGATGCGAATTTTAAAAGGCTTTGGTATGCATATACTTTGTTATGATCCATTTAAAAATCCAGCTGCAGAAGAACTTGGAGCAACTTATGTTTCTTTAGATGAACTCTATGCTCATTCTCACGTAATTACCTTACACTGCCCTGCCACACCAGAAAATTATCACTTGTTAAACGCTGATGCATTTAACAAGATGAAAGATGGTGTGATGATTATTAATACTAGTCGCGGTACATTGATTGATACTAAAGCTGCTATTGAAGCCTTAAAATCACGTAAAATTGGTTCATTAGGGATGGATGTTTATGAAAATGAACGCGATCTCTTCTTTGAAGATAAGTCAAATGAAGTGATTCTTGATGATGTATTCCGCCGTCTATCTTCTTGTCATAATGTCTTACTGACAGGACATCAGGCATTTTTAACTGAAGAAGCATTGACCAGTATTTCTGAAGTAACGCTCAACAACATTGCTCAAATTGAACAAAAATTACCCTGTGCGAATTCACTTTAGATTTTAGCTATTATTGGAATTCATCTTTTTTCATAGAATAATGTTATAATGTTGCAACATTTTTAACATTGCTTATAAAACAAGCAATATTAATCTATTTATTAACACAAGGATTTAATTATGAGTGATAAAATTGTTTATTCTAGTGATGCAGCTTTTGAAGCAGATGTTTTAAAATCAGATGTGCCTGTATTACTTGATCTTTGGGCGCCTTGGTGTGGACCTTGTAAAATGATCGCACCTATTTTAGATGAACTTGCAGAAGAGTTTGGTGACAGATTAAAAATTGTAAAAATTAATATTGATGATAACCAACAAACACCTGCAAATTTAGGTGTACGTAGTATCCCTACTTTAATTATCTTCAAAGATGGTCAACCTGTTGCTACCCAAGTTGGCGCTTTACCAAAACAAAGATTAGCTGATTTTATTA
>NZ_JAQIBB010000014.1:0-3816 GCF_027920745.1 Gallibacterium faecale
ACGGCGTTTACAACAGGAATACGGTCGCCATAGTGCCCAAGCGTAATCTTGTTGTGTCGATAATTTATCTTGGTAAGTGTTTAACGCATCTCTATCCGGAAAAATTGCACAGGTGCGCTCCATCTTCGGATAGAGCATTTGCCATTTGTGTGTTTTTATTTTGCCTTCTTCCACTGGAGGGGGAGGCCAGTATCCGCGACTAGGTCTAGCTTTCTGTGCAGCAGGCAAATAGACGTGAGGTTGTCCTGTTCGTGAAATGATATCGGCTGCGCGTTGCGCTGTAACGGCAGCTGCTTTATACGGATGCACTTGAGTGATGGCACCGGCGCGAGGGTAAATATTGCCCCACATATCACCAAGATTGCCAACTTCACGCATTCCGGGTGTTAAGGCTTCGGGATATAACGCTTCCGGCATTCCATTTTGCCACCCAATAACATCCAGTCCGCTTAAAAAGTGTGGCTTGAATGCTGTCGTTTGCGTATTGCAAAAATAGCCCATTGAGCTTAATACGCGATTAATTTCGCCACCGGGATGACCGATAACATCTACGTTCTTAAACGTTAATTGGGAATATTGTTTTGTTTGTGGACGGTCATTTTCTGGCCCAGCTTTAATACCTTGCCCGAGCATATTCATTTCAGACCAAGGGTTTTGTCCGCCGTGGTTATAACTTGATACAACTTGTTCGGGTAAGTAGTGACGGACTTTTGTTGAGGTTCGTACTCTGCAACCACCCCAACCACAATAGAGCCAATAGCAGATTCCGACAACACGATATTCAACACAGCTAGGTGATGCACTTGACATCATTATTTGAGCAGTATTTAACGCAAATGCACTTCCTGCAGCAGATGACAATAAAAAAGTGGTAATAAGAGAAAGTTTAGGCATTTTCATTGTGCTGACTCCTGATATTGCTGATAACGAGTCAAAGCGACACTGACATCAGTAATGCCGTAAAGCACATAATTTTTATGATCTGACCCAGTAATTTGAATGGCCGGTATTTTGCGAATACCGTTAGTAAAACCGGCAGAAATGCCTTCATAGGCAGATTTTAATTGCTGTTCCAGTTGTAACCAGTCATTAGACTGTCGCAGTTTATTGATCTGTTGCAAAGCAGCCTCCGGCTGCTGTCCTAGTGGAAATTGTTCAGCAAATTTATCTTCTATTTGCTGCACTTGATCCAGATAGTAGATTTTGTTGGCCAGTTCAGTGTGTTGGATAGGGTAGTGTTGAGAGGTATATACCGTTACTTGTCTTTCTGTTTCTATAGCAGAAGCAAAATTAGCACACAGACAGACGATGATAGATACAATTAATTTCTTCATATGTTCCTCATTAAAAATCAAATGGGAACATAATTAAATTACATAAATGAGAGAGAAGTGAACAGGAAATTGATTATTGAATTAAATCAATTAATGTGGATGGGATGCATATTAAAATAAAAATGAGCTCTTATTTCTAAGAGCTCATTAATGACTATGCTGGTTGTTGAGAAAATTGAGTGGTTAGAGTGTTTCTTGCCTCAGAGATAGCCTCTTTGACTACGTCTCTGAGTGAACCACAAAAGCTCTTATCTCCTGCTTTAAAACAGCACAAACGAGAATAAGATTCTCCTAGCATTGTTTCTGATAGTTTATCTTCAACAATTGCCTTGATAAAGGCGAATCGGTATCCAAGTTTAATCTCTTCAACATCAAACTCGTCAAGATCGTCAAATTCTGCCTTCTCAACAGAGATTGAGATACGGTATTTATCCGTATTTTTCTCAATATACTGACTATCTTCAATAGTGAAGTTTTCACAAAACTCGTAGCCCTCTTCCTCAAGGACACTGGAAACATACCGAATATGTTCCTCTAGCCAGCTAAAGAAATCGGGATAAACATCAATAAAGAGGTTAACCTCTCTAAATGAGAGATCGTAATCTGAAGCATAACGTTTCAGAATCTCAATATCGTATTCATCGAGCTCTTCTGGACCTTCCAACTCCATTGTATGGGAATGGGAATAATGATGGGAAAAGCTATTCCCATAAATTTTGCTGAAATAATTATCGTCATACAGCTCGCCAAGCAAATCAAAAAACTTATCTGCGTTATGACGCAGATTGATTTTTTGATTTATTGTCCCAACTTCTTTTAAGAATAATTGGAACAAATTTTCTAACGAATGACGGATATCGCCATAAAAAGCGACACCATCGCCCTGACAATAATTCAGGCTGTACCTGATATCGAAGTCTTCGACATCCATCGTATCAAATCCTAAATCATTTAATCTTTTTTGAAAATATTCAGTTAATGAGTTCATAGTGTTTCTCCTGTAAAAATAGAGGGAAACACTACGCCCATCGGGAATAATGTTTCCCGTATGGGTTAGGTGAGGAGCTTTCCTGTCGGGATTGCTCCCCACAGGGTTAGTAAAAATTATTGCTTATAAGAATAAGCAAGTTATCTAGTTAAATATGTTATTAATATACCGATAATAGTTACGGTTAATGTTGTTGATGCAACTAAACCTATACCAATATATTTCAACATTTCAATTTTTAGAGCTTGAATTTCTAACTTTAAATCTTGCTTTGTTGCTAAAGGTGAAAGACTTTGCTCTAAAGCGTCATCTAAAGCATCGGCCAATGCCTCTGAGATCTCTTGGCTTTGACCAGATTCTCGCAAAGATTTAATGTATTTAGCTTTATCAAATCGAATAGAACTCATAGTTTGTTCCATTTTAGTTAAACTCCTCTCATTAAGTGAGGAGCTTTCCTGTCGGGATTGCTCCCCACAGGGTTAGTTAATTGTTAAACAAACACTCACCATTGCTTACGCGACAGAGGCTGGTTTCAAAGTGCTCGCAGCCTTAGAAAGGGCGGTGAATTTTAAAAACCGTCACCTCGGTTTAAAGGGCGACCATACATTTGACAACGTCAAACACGGCATTTCAGGTCAGCCGTTATAAATGCTATCAACGATAGCGATTTATATAGGACGTGGATATAATCTGCTTGAGTGGATTACAGCAATGATCCAAATATGATCATCTCTTTCCTGGTAAACAATGCGATATCCACGAATAAATGCTTCTCTTGTATTTGTGCCGTCATTTCTAGCTCTGCCTATCGCAGACGGCATATAACCAATAGATTCTATTTTTGAAAAAATATCTTCTTGTAGTCTAATTCCGCTATTTTCAAAACCTGTATATATCATAACTTGGCGAACACAGGTTTTAATATCACTAACTGCTTCAGGAGATAAAATAACCGGTTTAGACATAATTTAAGCGACTGAACGTTCAAAATCAGCTAAATCTTTAGCTGTCTCTTCGATGGTTTTTTGCACAAAAGATTTAGCTTTTGCGAGGGGTATTCCTTTCCCTGCTTCTAACTCTGCTTGACCCTTTGCTATTTTTTGAGCTAAAAACTCATCATAACCTTTTTCTTTTAAAAACATTTTCCATCCTATCTATTTAGTAATTAAGGAGATCTACTAACGGTAGACTTTATTTAGTTCCATTATTGATTAATGGTTCCGATGTCGTCAACCTTTTTTTGATCAAAACGGATATTCAATTTCCTGTTCACTTTCACGCCATCTATGTAATTTAATTATGTTCCCATTTTTTATCAAAAATAATTGAGGAACACATAAATATGAAAAAAACAACCTTAGCACTTATTTTGAGCAGCATTTTAGCTAATGTTGCTGTTGCAGAAACCGCACCGACTTACGTCGATATTACTATTAATAACATTAAAGAAGATACTGGTATTGAATTGGGAACTAATAGCCGAGCTCGCGGTGA